>JAWVZS010000100.1:0-4364 GCA_033722055.1 Nitrosopumilaceae archaeon | reverse complement strand
CAGACTAGTCTGTGTTTTGTCTTGCTAAGTCTGGTTTTGACAAGATCAATTATTCCCTTATCCAATGTAGAAGGTGATGAATAATATTTTGTAGTATGATCCAAAATTGGTTCAGAAAGTTTAGAAAATTTATCAACGTCAAACCATCTAACAGAGATAATACCATTTTTGATTTGTTTTAGAATATTATCAGTTCCAGATAAATCATATTTATCATGAAACAGTTCTCTTAATGCTTCTGTTACCAAAGGGGTTTTTGAATATCGTTCATACAAAAATCGTGCAGACTTTCTGTCATAGACAGATGTTCTTCCAACAATTCCAAATTTTTTTGCAACGCACCATGTTCTCCAATTTACATTATGAGTTCCAGTAAGTGATGCAGTAACAATTGTAGAAAGTTCATAATCATCAGCTAAAATTTCTTTCAAAAGTTTTTCAGTTAGTCTAGAGTTAGATGATAAAACAATTCTATAAGCATCAGAACGAGACTCTACTGTAGAGCCCAACATTGCAGATAACATTGAAGAAAGCAGAGTGGAAATGGTAGAGTTGATTTTTGTTCCAAAACAAGAATGAATAACACAAATTCCCTGAAATCGATTTGATTCAATTACTATGGTGTTTTCATTAGGAATAAAATCAAAACTCAGGTTTTTGATTATCTTGTTTGCAACACTTAATGTACCATTTGAAACTTTGGTACGAAACTGTCCAACCTTTTTTGCTGTGGTATAATCAACAGGAATACTTTCACCCTCCCAATATGGAACAGTGATCCCACCCCCACGGAATGGCTCCACATTCACTTGAAAGGACTTTTCATCAACATTGAGAATTCTCCATTGTGAGCCTTTAAGCACAAAAATATTTCCAGAGTCTCCATAATCACCGACAAATCTCTGATCAAGACTCCCAATGATTTTTTTGCTTACTGAATCAAATACTTTGAATTTTAAGATGTCAGGAATTGTAGATAGATTTTCAAAATAATACCTAAATGATCTAGATTTCTTCCAAAATGTCATCTTTTCTTTATCAAAAAATATCAGATAGTTAGAATCAAGCAATTCTAAAACTGAAACTAGCTCTGAGATAGTCAGATTCCTAAACGGATAAGCTTGGATAACAATTTTGTACGCCATATCAATTGAGACTTCTCCCAACTGCATTGCAAGTCCTACCAAGTGATGTGCCAATACATCAAGTGAGCCATCATGAACTATTTGCTCTTCGATGGAACCTTCAGTAACTCTATGTAGGATGGCTTTTGCTTCAAATTCATCATCAGAATTGTTAGTCACAATCAGTCCTTTGGCAGATGCGCCCTTATCATGCCTGCTTCTACCAATTCTTTGGACTAGTTTGGAGACTTGTCGTGGAGAACCATAATGGATAACCAATTCTACTGAACCAATATCAAGGCCCAACTCCAAAGAAGACGTACAAACTACTATGCCAAACTTTCCTTCCCGTAAAGTAAATTCTGTGTCCTCTCTTACTTGTTTTGAAAGAGATCCATGATGCATCTCTATTGGAATGTTTGATTTGTCTTTTAGAATTGATGCTAAAAATTCAGCTTCTCCTCTAGTATTAGTGAATAAAAGAATTGGAGAGTTTTGATCTAGTTTTTTTACATAATCTATTATAAAAACAGCAACATCATTAATTGTACCATCTACGAATCTGACATCAACATCATATTTCCGAAGTGACGTATCCTGAATTATTTTGCACTTTCGTTTGGTACCCACAACAAATTTTCCTGCCTCATCAATATTACCAACAGTAGCCGAAAGTCCAATTCTAGTCATGTCAGATTGTGAGTTGTATCCCAAACGTTCCATGCTCAAAGATAGTTGAGAACCCCTTTCACTTGAGAGTAATTCGTGAATCTCATCTATTACAACCCATTCAAGTTCAGATAATGCATTAAGCATTTTGATTTGCGTAAGCAAGACAACCAATGTTTCAGGAGTAGTAATCAAAACGTCAGGAGGTGAGTTGGAAATTTTTCGTCTGACAGTTTGAGTGGTATCTCCATGTCTAATCTCAATTGAAAGATGGTTATGCTTTGCATACTTGGTAATTCTTCGAAATACATCACGATTAAGCGCACGTAGAGGAGTTATGTAGAGAGCTTTGATTTTTCCGTTTTTTTTAGAATCTCGGAGTTTAGAAAATATTGGGATAACAGAACATTCAGTTTTTCCCGAACCTGTAGGGGCAATAATTAGACAATCCTTTTTTTGTAAAATATTTGGTACTGCCTTTTTTTGAATCTCAGTTAGGTTAGAAAAACCAAATTGAGAAAATAATGATAATGTCTGTTCATCAAGAGTTTGATCTGTCTGAACTTGTCCTTGATTTTTCATATACAAAAACACCGGCTAAACCAATTGCAAATAATATTGGCACAATTACAGTAATAGAATCAAAAATTCCAGCCATCCTCACACTATACGTTGCACTGATAAATAGTTTAGTTTGAAACCAGTCCCGAGGCAGTAATTGAATATTCCAGTGTTTGTTTTTTCCCCATATATCTTGAATCACATCTAAGTTTAGAGTTAATTTTAGAGAGATGAATTTTTACATGGGAATACAGATCAACAGATGCGCCCATACTTTCAATCTCCTTTCCATCAATGTGTCTTATGGTATTTGTAACAACTGCAGGAATTCTTTTTTCAATAACTGTTGAAGACAGATTATGCATAAATCTCATAAAGAGAAAATTTTTTTTAAAAATTAATTCTTCTTCGTCATATTCATATGAGAAGAGTTCAGTGACATTATCAATTATTACTAGTGTAGGATCAGAGTTTTTTATTTTTACAACTGATTTTGATTGTTCGGAGGTATTAGTGATTCTAAACACAGTTAATTTGTTTAAAATATCAGAATCAATGTTTTGTTTATTTGCAATTTCAACTATTCTTTCAGGTCTGAATTCACCTATTGTATCTAAATAAATAACGTTTCCACCATTTTTTATACAATTAATGGAAATTTGAAAAAGAAATTGGGTTTTTCCAGTTCCACTTTCACCAAAAATATCAGTTATACAACCAATTGGTAGTCCATTTGTCAGAAAATCATCTAATTTAGTTAATCCAGTAGAAATCACAGTCAACAATTAAAAAATCTTGAAAAAATTTAAAGAATTTGACTTTTTTGCAAAGGAGGCAAGGCTTTTATTCCAGATATAAACGAAAGCAGATCAAGTGATTAATTAGTGTCGCAAACAAGTGCTAAAAGACCTCTAACAACTCTTCAGAAAAGTACCAAGAAAAAAGTTACAGTACGACTAAAAAACGAAGTAGAGTATAAAGGAAAAATGGATAATGTTGATTCCTACATGAATCTAATCATGACAGACGCAGAAGAGTTGCACGATGACAAAGTTATAGCAAATTATGGCCGAGTTATAGTGAGAGGAAATAATGTATTATTCATCAAATTAGAAAACGAACTCTAGGAGTTTTCCTATGACAGATTCTTACCTATTTACATCAGAATCAGTAACTGAAGGTCATCCAGATAAGATATGTGATCAAATTTCTGACGCATTTTTAGATGAATTTGTAAAACAAGATCCAGAATCAAGAGTTGCCGTAGAAGCAATGGTTACCACTGATTTTGTAGCAGTATGTGGCGAAGTAACGTCAAATGCAAATTTTGATAAAAAATCTCAAGAAGAGCTTGTAAGACAAGTAATAAGAGACATAGGTTATGACAACAAAGACTTGTTGTTTGATACGGAGTCATGTGAGGTTGTTTTAAGATTACATGCCCAGAGTTCAGATATCAGTCAGGGAGTAACTGCCACAGAAGACAAAGAACAGGGAGCAGGAGATCAGGGATTAATGTTTGGTTATGCATCAAATGAAACAAAAGAACTCATGCCGATGCCAATTTTACTATCTCAAAAACTTGCAAAAAAACTATCAGAGGTAAGAAAAAACAAAACTTTACCATGGGTAAGACCAGATGGAAAATCCCAGGTTTCTGTAAGATATGAAAACAACAAGCCAGTAAAAATTGAAACTGTAGTTATATCAACACAACATGCGCCAGAAATTTCTCAAGAAGAGATTTCAGAACAAATCAAGGAGAAAGTAATCAAGCCAGTTTTAGGCGAGTTATGGTCAGACAGTATAAAAATTCACATCAATCCGACTGGAAGATTTGTAATAGGTGGACCACATGGAGATGCAGGGTTAACAGGAAGAAAAATTATTGTTGATACTTATGGTGGAATGGGTAGACATGGAGGAGGAGCATTTTCAGGAAAGGATCCATCAAAAGTAGATAGATCAGCTTGTTACATGTGTAGATATGTTGCAAAAAATATTGTAGCT
>JAWVZS010000099.1:0-4369 GCA_033722055.1 Nitrosopumilaceae archaeon | reverse complement strand
CCTTTGTATCTTTGTCAGATGCTGCATAACTAGTAACCAAGGTTAATTCTCTAGAATATATCTTGCTCATATCCAATTCCATAGTTGCTCCTTTTGATGGAACACCAAACATCATAATAGTTCCTCCTTTTCTAACAACATCAATAGCACTACTAAGTGCACTCAAACTACTCGTGGCTACAATTGCAATATCGACGCCTTGATTTTCTGTTTGGGATAGTATTTTTTGAGACATATTTTCATCTCTTGAGTTTATAGTATCAGTTACATTGAATTCTTTTGCAAAATTTAATCGAAAGTCATTTACATCAATACAGAAAATTTTTGAAAACTTTTTTGATTGTGCAAGCATTACATGCATCATTCCTGTAGGTCCAATACCAAAAATAGCTACAGAGTCATCCTTTTGGTATTTGTATTTAGTCCAAGCACGAACGCAGCATGCTAAGGGTTCAATCATAGCTGCTTCATCAAAAGACAAATCATCAGGAAGTTTTAGCACTCCACCATGAGAGACATTCCATTCTGGTACAACATATTCCTCTGCTAAACCGCAAGGAGAAAGATTTGTTTCATAATATTTTGGACACATCGTTTCATTTCCATGTTTGCAAAAATGACAAGAGTAGCAGGGAACATGATGATGAGTAAACACCCTATCGCCTTTTTTAAAATCAGTTACACCATCTCCAACATCTAAAATTATACCTGCAGGTTCATGACCGAGTCTCATAGAGGGTTGACCATATTTACCATATACTTTTTCTAAATCAGAGCCGCAAATGCCGCACGTATTCATTTGAACTAAGATATCACCAGAACCAAGTTTCGGTTTATCCATATCATCTATTGAAATAACAGATGGGCCTTTTACTGATGCGACCTTCATGAAAAATTGTATTAGTATAGAGTATAAGTAGATTAAACACCAAGTATTTTCTTGAGCATTACTCTGTAATCAACTTCAGATTTTTCACTTCCAGCAGCTGGCAAAGCAAAAACCAAAGCAGACTTTTTTGCCCTAAGTGCAGTTAACTCATCGTTAATTGATTCGGTAATGTCATCACTAACTAAAACCAGACCAACATCTGGATCATCAGTTAATGTATCAATTTCTTTTAGTGCATCTTGAGGAGATTCTGATATTTTTCCAGGCACTCCAGCGAGTTGAAAGCTGGTAACGAATGTTTTGCTCCCTACCGTGAAGATTTTCACAAGGAAATTTTTTTTTGTTCTAATTTAACCCTTTATCGCAAATTCTAGCAGGAAGATTGATTTAGTTAAAGATTTAGTGTTACCATATGGCAGAAATTGATGCAGACAAAGATGTCTACTTATTTACTCATGGTAGAATGGATCTAAAAGAAAAAGCAGTAAATGCACTCACAGCAAAAGGAGTATCAAAAGATAAAATCATAATGGCAGTGCCAACCAAAATTGGCTCTGTAGGAGACTATATGGCAATGTTGTGGATGCCACCAAATCCAGATCACATAAAATTACAAAAAATAACAAAGGTCGAAGAAGTAGAACCAGAAGGAATGATTGGCCTATGGAAAGGTGTCTCCAAAGACGATATTGAAACTATTCCATTAGAATAAAGTCAGCTAAATCCCGCTCCAAACTTATCTCCATGCTGTAATGGATCAGTTGAATCAGAACTTTTTAATTTCAAGTACAATAATGCTTCATAAACAATTTTCATTGAATCATCATCATTTAGGTTGTACTCGCTTTTGACAAAATCGCGATATTTGTGTAATTTTTTTTCGTCTTGCTCATCAATGGATACATTATCATGAATTAATTGATTTGCAATTTTTTCAATCCGTAAATTGTATTTTGATTCTTCCATACTGTGTATTAGGTTACTTGTTTTTAACAAGTTCTAATAATTTTAGAGTTCATTAATTACACTTTTAATAAAATCGTAAAACTCATCATCAGAAAAAACTATCGTCTCAAATTTTCCTTGTTTTTCGGCTATTTTTTGTGCTTCAATATGATAACAAAATTTTTTTCCATTTAATCGGCCAAAATAATACGAGGGACATGAACAAAACTTCATGTCTGGATCTAGCCAATGTTCTTTTGCTTTTCCAACTACTGTCCAAATTTTTCTATTGCTTGGCTCAAAAACATGCAATTTTATTCGATTTTGTGATACAAGAGTGTCTATTTTGTCAGTAGTTTCATTCACAAGAATTTAATCTAAATTCCTCGGTATAACTTTGATGTTTAGAACAAACATTATTCCAAATAAACCTGCTATGATTCTAGAAGGAGATAAAAAATACCTAATCATAACAGACATTCACATAGGATTTGAAAATTCGCTTGCAGTAAACGAAATTTATGTTGGAAAAAATTCTACAATCAATGAAACACTTCAAGAGATTTTAGAACTGATTGAACAGAATGGCATAGATACAGTAATTCTACTTGGAGATGTAAAATCTACCATAAAAAATATCTCAAGATCAGAATGGGATGAAGTTCCAATGTTTTTAGAAAAATTAAGTAAAAAAGCAAATATTGTCTTAATTCCAGGCAATCATGATTCCAATATAGAAAAACTCGTACCAGAAAACATCACCATAACTAGTTCATATGGAATGGTGCTAGATGACGTTTTACTTACTCATGGACATACAATGCCTTCAGAAAATTTTTCTTACATAAATAAAATAATCATGGGTCACATACATCCAGTATTTTTTGACGATAGTTCAATTATTAATGGACAGAGAGTTTGGCTGTCAATTAAGACAAAAAAAGAAAACATATTTCCTAACAGAAATGGTGAAATACACATTACAGTTGTTCCATCATTTAACAAGTATTTTTATGCCACACAAAAACGAACATACAAAAGATCAATTTCTCCAATTATTGAAAAGATAAAGCAGGCATCATCTGCAAAAATTATCACATTAGATGGTTCAATAATTGGCGATGAAGCGTTATTGTCTCAAGTAATCTAGTCAAATGAATCATAGGGTTCTATAGGATCCCTTGTAGTTTTATTATCTTTTCTCCATTCTAGTGTTTTTACAAAAGCATCTGCAAGCTCCATTGTAGTCAAAACAGGAATACCTAACTCCAAAGCCTTTCTTCGTATTTGATATTCGTCTTCTAACATTCCAACATATTTTTCCAGAGTCGATGTACTTGGTATATTTATGATAAAATCTATCTTTCGCTCATAGAGTAAATCTGCAATGTTTGGTTTTCTTTGGGGCTCAGAAATCTTGTGAACTATTTTGATGTCACCTAATTTTTCCTCAAAGAATTCTGCGGTATGTTCTGTTGCCATTATATCAAATCCCATGGTTTTGAGTTTGGCAATTGTTGGAAGTAGTTTTTCTTTATTTTGAGCACCTCCAACAGTAACTACTGCAGTTCCACTACTAGGCAAAGTATACCCTACAGCGGTCAAACCCTTAGACAATGCATCATAAAAGCTAGTTCCAAAACAAGCAGCCTCTCCAGTAGAATGCATTTCTACACCTAAAGCAATATCTGCACCTTCAAGTTGCATAAATGAGAACTGCGGTACCTTTATGCCAAAGTTAGGGATTTTCTGCCACTTGTTTGCAGGAATCTTAGGTAGTGGTTTGTCTAATATTGCCTTCGATGCAAGAGAAATAAGATTCAGTTTAACCAATTTTGATACAAAAGGCATGGAGCGAGAGGCCCTAATGTTAAGCTCTATTACATAGACATGATCATCATGGATAAGAAATTGTAAGTTAAAGGGTCCTTTGATATTGAAGGTTTTAGCAATTTTTGTTGTATATTCTGTAATGGTTTCAATTGTTTTATTGTTTAATCTCCATGGAGGAATACACATCATAGCATCACCAGAATGAACGCCTGCACTGTCAATATGTTCTACAATAGCTCCAATTACAACATCTTTACCATTTGAAATTCCATCTACATCAACTTCAAGTGAATTTAGCATAAACTTCGAGATAACTACAGGATGATCAGGAGAAACATCAGTAGCTTCTTTTACATATGTTTTAAGTTCATCTTGAGACCAGACAACTTTCATTGCAGCACCAGACAAACCATATGAGGGTCTTACAATTACAGGAAAGCCAACATCGTGTGCAAACTTTTTTGCCTCATTAAGATTGGAAAAGGATTGCCAAGTAGGTTGTTGAATATGTAATTTGTCAAGCTCAGCACTAAACTTTGATCTATCTTCTGCACGATAAACATCTACAGCACTAGTACCTAAAATATGGATACCATGTTTTGCAATACTTGGTGTAAGATTATTTGCAGTCTGACCACCAACACATGTGATTATACCTTCAGGGTTTTCAAATTCTGCAATGTCAAGAATTCTTTCTTCAGT
>JAWVZS010000098.1:0-4469 GCA_033722055.1 Nitrosopumilaceae archaeon | reverse complement strand
GCATTAACTAATCCCACCTTTCCAAACTTCCTGAAAATAGAATCAACAATCCCCTGTTCGTATAAAATTTGTGGAACTTGAAATATTGATTTGACATCATGACATGATAAAACTTCATCTACTGTGACATTTGTAAATAATGCAATTTTCTTTTTTGTTTTTTCTTGTAATGGATTTGTACATCTAACAGCTAAAAAGTCTGGCTGAATACCAATCCTTCGTAATTCTTGGACACTATGTTGAGTGGGCTTTGTTTTTTGTTCTCCTACTACATCTAAGGATGGCGCAAGAGTAACATGAACAAATATTACATTTTGTGAACCATCTTCAACTCGAATTTGTCTTAATGCCTCTAAAAATGGTAATGATTCAATATCGCCTACAGTCCCGCCACATTCTACAATTAAAACATCTAATCCTTCATTTTTTGAAATATTTCTTATACGGTTTTTTATTTCATCTGTTATGTGTGGTATTATTTGCACACATGCACCTAAGTATTCTCCCCGTCTTTCTGCCTCTATTACGCTAGAATATACTTGCGCAGTGGTGATGTTATGACTTTTTGGAATATCTTGATTTAAGAATCGTTCATAATTTCCAATATCCATATCACATTCGCCCCCGTCATTTGTCACGAATACCTCCCCATGTGCAACAGGATTCATAGTCCCTGCGTCATAGTTTAGATATGGATCAATTTTTACACATGATACTTTGAGGTTTGATAATTGTAATAATTTGGCAATAGATGATGTGGTAACTCCTTTCCCGAGCCCTGACATTACACCACCTGTCACAAAAATATATTTTGTCTGCACATTAAGGAAACGATTATCTTATTTTTGTATGTTTTGCTGATCACTTTTTTGGCTTTTTCAATTTTTCATAATTGAATTTTATAAAACTGGTCATAAACACAATTACCATGGCAATTCCTGTGATATATGCAAAGTTAAAACCTTCTTCAGGATGGGTGTTTTGATGATAGTGGTTTATTGCTATTGTTGCAATTAACAAAATTACTCCTAATACAGTAAGTTTTGCATGATTTTCCATACTTGGTTCTTTATTTATGAACATAAAAACTGTGGATAATAAAATATTAGTTAAGGTAATTGATTTTGCAGTGCTTTTAACATGGAATTTTCTCCTGCCCAAGAATATTTTCCCAACTGCCAAAATCTCATATCGATAGTTTTATCGGTCTTTAGCTCTTGAGGTAGCTTTTTGTATTCTGTAAGCAGATCTTTTTGGACTTGGATTTCTGATTCGATAATGGTTATTGTCTCTTCTATAGGCACGTCTCCGTTATATTTTCCATTGTAAAAATCATCTTTGATAATCTTTAATCTTTGGTTTGACTCCTGAAGTAATTTATCCAGTTTTTCAGGTGTTATCTTTGCATTTTCTCTATCTTGTTGAATATCATACAGAAGAAAAAAACCTACTGATAACCCTGCTATTGCAACAATAAACGAAATAGTTAATCTTGAATTCATAATTATTATGAAAAATTATCCCAAATTAAGACTTTGATAAGAAGAAACCCATTCATAGAAGTATTATATGTTAACAAATATGCCAAACATGAACTGGACAGAAAAAGATGATGCTGCAGTTCAATCTATTATTGTCAATATATTAAACCAAGAAAAAGTATTTGCAGATATTTCAAATAAATCACCATTAAAGTCTGCATTTAAAATTCAAAACCCGAATGAATACAAATTAGGTGTTTTTACTGGTGTTGTAATCAACCTATTTGCAAATTATTGGATTAATGAACATGAAACTGGATTAACTAGCACTCAGATTATCAAACTTCATGAAAGAATTGCATCATTTAATGACCTGATTTTTAAAGAATTATTCCCCTAAAAGGCCATTTTACATGCGTAAAAATAGCCTGATTCTTATCAAAATTTCTTCAGAACTACCTAATATTTTTTATCAGTAATACATTTCAATGGAAAAATTAACACAATACAAATGGATCAAAATATAGAAAGATATGAAGAATTACATGAAGAATACAAAAAATTAATGGATGAATATGATGAATTGAAAACAAATAACGCTGAAAAAACCAAAATCGATCAAATATTGGAACAATTAAAATCAAAACAAGAAGAGATCACTGAAAAATTTTCAGAGATTAACCCAAAACAATAACAATAATTATTGATTTTATCTTTAATTTTCTATACTCTTAGAATATTTAACATATGAATAATTTTTTAACGTATGGCTGCAAGAAAAGCAAAACGTACTGCTAAGAGAACAGCTCGCAAAGCAAAACGTACTGCTAAGAGAACAGCTCGCAAAGCAAAACGTACTGCTAAGAGAACAGCTCGCAAAGCAAAACGTACTGCAACAAAACGTGGTGCAAAACGTACTGCAAGAAAAGCAAAACGTACTGCTAAGAAAACTGTTCGCAAAGCAAAAAGAAGCGGAAAGAAAACCGCTAGTAAAGCAAAACGACGAGCTACAGTTGTTGCAAATAAGAGAAAACGTGAACTCCAAAAAGCAACAAACAAAATAAAACAGGCAAAAAAGGCTCTAAAATCAGCTGAAAAAGCAGCTCGTAAAAAGAAGACTGCATATCAAAAAGCTTTACAACGAGCAAAACAGGCCTAAGCGCCTCACCTTTCTTTTTAATTTTATTAGGATATATTAAAAAGCTGTTTTGCGTTTTTGTACATTAACAAATCACGAAATTCTTTTTTCATTTTTAATTTTGCTACAAAATTTAGGTAAGAATCCATTGAACTGATTGGCCAATCTGTACCATACATCAAATAACGTGGTTCTCCGGCATAGTTGATTAGTTCTGCCACTTTGTCTCGCATAATTTTTTCAAACTGGTGATCAAAATCACCTACAACTAATCCTGATATGTCTGCATAGACGTTTTTGTTTTTATAAATTACCTCCTGTGCATCTTGAATCCAAGGATTTCCTACATGACACATTACAATTTTTAGTTCTGGGTTGTCTACTGCAACTTCATCTAAATGTAATGGCCTAGCAAATCTCAGCTTTGCTTTTTCGGAAAATGTATCGCCCGTATGTATCATTACGGGAATGTTGTATTCTACACATACATCATAGACTTTTTGATATCTCTCATCAAAGGGATAATAGTGTTCATATCCTGCATAAATTTTCAATGCTTTGATAAAACCATCTTTGATTAATTCACGAAATCTTTTTAGATCTTCATCTGTATGATTGTCTAACGAAAAACCAGCTGCCACTCCTAGATTATCGTATTTTTTTATAGAGTCAATTATCTGATAGACTGATGGTCTTTTCTCATTTACCATATAAGATGATAGAATAATTGCATAATCTACATTGTTACTTATCATCTCTGTTTGTAAAAATTCTAGTCGTTCTTCTAATGTGGGTATGTTTTCTGTCAGTTCGTACTGATTAATGTGTACATGACAATCGATAATCATTTTTCTTCAAACTCTGGATTTTTCCACTCAATAAAAGTTGCATAGTTTAAGGATCTTGGATCCTTTAGATAATTCGGTAGTATTTTGATAAATTTAAAACCATTACGTAGTTGAAATGCCAATACTGGCTCTTTTATCTCTCTTTTTTTTACTTTTTTAACATACTCTATTGGTTCCATTTCTTTTGCATATTCGCAATAATTGAATAATCTTCCCCCTGCAATTATTCTTTTTAACCCTAGTTTAATTGCAAGTTGTTTTCGTGCATCGTATAGTTTTGATGCTATCCCCAGCCTTCTATAATCTGGATGTGTTGATACGTCAGCAGCATACAGGGTATCTCCTTTTGGATCATGATTCTTAAACGAACTGGTTCCACATATTCCGATCCATGTATGCTCTTTGTATTCTGGTTCTAGTGTGACAATCAAACTACTACAAGATCCAACTATGTTATTTTTATATTCGGCAACAAATTGACCTTGAGGGAAAACTTCAAGATGATCTTCTAGATGCTTTTTTTTCCAAATTACTCCTTCTTTTGCCATATGTGGAAATGATTTCTTTTGTAATTCGACTACATTGGATATGTCGGAACAGGTCATATTTCTAACTATTACTTTAGACCTTGATGTTTTTTCCATTACTTTCTATTGTCCTAATTTATCTAGATTATAATGTTCAGTATATTTTTTCTGGTTTTTAGAAAATGGAAAATACATGGAATTTAAACAAATTACTATTGAGTAATATCAATTGTTTCTATGTATTTTGCTGCAAATGGTTTTAGCATTTTTACCAGCTTTCTGATTGTTACAGTACTGATGTTACTTTTTCTAGATAAAGATGCCATGGAGATGTCTTTTCCATTCCCTATTGATGATATATAGACTGAGGCGGCAGCCAAACCAATTGGATTTTTACCTACGTGGACGTCTTCTTTTTTAGCATCCTCTAGAATTTTAGTCGAAATTCTACGAATTTTTTCACTAACCTGGGCAG
>JAWVZS010000097.1:0-4480 GCA_033722055.1 Nitrosopumilaceae archaeon | reverse complement strand
TTTCAACTAAACTGCAATTAAGCCATTTGGCAATCTCATCTGAATTAGTAATTGTTGCTGACAAACCAACCATCTGAGGGGTTGTTTCTAATCGCTTGAGATGAGTCAGGATCATTTCTAGTGTCGGACCACGTCCTTCATCACCTATCAAATGAATCTCATCAGCTATTACAAGACCAATATCATCAATCCATTCAGATCTATGACGTATAATGGAATCCATTTTTTCATTTGTCAAAATTAAAACGTCTGCTTTTTCAAGATTCTTTTCAATATTTTCATAGTCACCAGTAGATATTGCTACTTTGATTTTTCTTCCCAAGGGTACTTTTTCTAATTTTTTAAATTCGATGAATTTTTCAGATGCCAAAGCTCGTAGAGGACTGAGATAAATTACTTTACCAGAATTTTTTTCTAAAAAGCTAATCATAGAAAGCATGGCAATGAGTGTTTTTCCACTAGCTGTAGGAGCTGACACGACAATACTTTTGCCATCAAGGAGTCCAGATTTTACAGTTTCAGCTTGAGGCGGATATAATTTCTGGAATCCTTGTGACTTGAGAAATTCAATTGCAGGTTTTGAAATTTTTAGATCATCTATTTTCATACTCGGTTATAGTGACCGGGTCTTGATTCATAAATAGATGCTTCGCGAAGCATTCTTCTAATATAGTTTCTAGCTTCCTCTTCTGTAAATTTATCAGTTTTTTCTAGTTCTTTGACAAATGTCTTTTCTTCTACTGGGACTTTATTGTCTCCTTCAAGTGATTTTAGAACATCCATGAAGAGTTGCATCTTTGATACCTCACTTCTTGGTTTTCCTTGTAGAACTCCAAGATCAACCTTGCCTGTATTAACATCTACTCCGGCATCTTGAAGCATGCTTTGAATTAGGAATATGGCACGTTCTGCATCCTCTTCTTCTACTCTATCTTTCATGAGCAGTCTTGCACGTGCTGTAGACAATCTAATTATTCCTTCAAGCTGTCTTGGGGTTACTGTAATCATTTCTTCTGATTCTACATTCCTCATTTGCAAGTAATAATCAAGAATTTTGTCTTCAGCTTCTTTTGTTAATGTAGGACTAGCTCTTTTTGCATATGCAAGGTATTTTGTTAATATATCAACATCAATAATTGAACGGTTATCAGTTCCCTGTGGTGTGTGTAAATCAATAATATGTCGTGCAATCCTTTCATCTCGTTCTTTTGTTGGAATGTCACGTACAACAAAGATAAGATCGAATCTGGTCAATAATGGAATTGGTAAATTAACATTTTCTGTAATATTTTTGAATGGATCGTATTTTCCATACATGGGGTTTGCTGCAGCAAGAATTGAAGTTCTAGCATTAAGAGTAGCTACAATACCACCTTTTGCAATGCTAGCTGACTGTTGCTCCATTACTTCATGCAGCGCACTTCGATCTTCTGGTTTCATTTTATCAAATTCATCAATACATACTAAACCTTGATCACCTAATACTACAGCTCCTGCTTCAAGCATCATTATTCCAGTTTTATCACGAACTACTGCTGCAGTTAAACCAGCTGCAGTAGAACCACGACCTGATGTATACAATCCTCTAGGAGCAATCCTAGCACAAAACTTTAACATTTCAGATTTTGCTGTACCAGGATCTCCGACAAGAAATACATTAACATCACCTCTAATTTTGCTTCCATCACCTAACTGTCGTTGAGTTGAACCAACGATTAGCAAAAGAATTGCTTCTTTGATTAGAGATTGTCCTTGAATATGTGGCGCAAATGAATCAACCAGCCTTTCATAAATGTCAGGACTTTTTGCAAGAGCCTTGATTATTTTTTCTTCCTCTGGTGAAATCTCTTCTCTTTCTGTTTTTCTTGAGGTTTTAGCACCCCTACCTCCGAGATATTCTATGTTGTTTCCTTCAATTCGTAGCCTATACAACCCAGAATGGCCCTTAGTTACTCCAGTTACTGATTCTTGTTCTATTCTGACAACGCCGGTGAGTATGATTCTATCACCAGGTCTTGCATTATCTACCAAATCTTGTTTTATTGTTACATCAATATAGTGAGGAAGCTGACCAGGTGGCAAATCTTCAGGAAGTTCTTGTAATCTCAGAATTTGAAAGTCAATGAATTTACTTTCTTCAGGTTTTAAATCAAAGTCTCTGTGTTTACAGTTTTTGTTATCACATACTACTGGAACGTTTACACTCATTCCCTTTATTTGAACAGTTTTTGTTGGATGTCCATCAGGGCATACAAAGGTTAGCTCCTTTGCTAATGGTTTAACCTCGGATGCTCTCACTACCATTCCTGAAACACTAGTAATTTTTCCAATAGTTTCAGAATTAATCTGTCTGAGACTTCTCTGTAATGGGAAATTGATTAATCTAACTCTAATTTCGTCTTTGATCTTTTCTGCATATTCAGGAAATCGTGTCTGTAATGTTTCTTTTATTGCACGAGAAAACGCATTAAATATCCTATCAGGATCATCGTGAAATATTAGCTCAATATCTGGCTCTAGTACCAAATCATTGTAATCTACTACAATGTATTTGGCATTTTTAGGCATCATTTCATCAATTTGATCTAGATACTTGTAATTACCATCAGCATCTTTGTATCTAGATAAAAATCGCTTTACAGTATCAGATAATCCAGAATCAGTAAATGTTTTAGTTTGAACTTCACTCACGCTTATCACCCATCACTTGACGTTCAAGTGCTTTTGAATTATCACTGATTGTTTGGAAAAATATTTTTTCTTCTACAGATAATTTAGAATTTAACTCAGATGTGAGTTTTGAGGAATCTGCAATTTTGATTATTTTACCTCTTCTCATCCTGAATAATTCCATTAGAATGCTTTCAACATTATTGTAATCATGTTTGTCTAAATTTTTCATAGAATCTTTTAGTTTGATGTAAAAGTGAGGATCTAATGTTGCTAATTGGTATTCACCTATCATCTTTTCTTTTGATAATGCTTGTTTCAGTTCAGTAATCATGTCAGGGGTATCCAATTCTCCTAGGCCTTGTTCTTGGAGAATTTGTCCAACCCATCTTGGTAAATTCATTACTTCGCCTTGTTTTCCTTCAATTTGAGTATCTGCAACATCATATTTGATATCTTGATTAATTGTAGTCTTAGCATCCTTTAGGCGGTATCCAATCGAGTGCAATTTTTCTGCTGTTTTCATATCCATGGCTGAGATCACTTTTTGTGGTACAATTCCTCAAAATTGGGATCGATCATTTCTGTTAACCATTTTGTGAGATCAATTGATCCTAATTAATTTCAGGCTGATCGCATCTAATATTTGACATAAGATCACTTTAAGTTAAGGCATTATACAATAACCAATTCGGATTTATTAGTGGGTTACAAGCCAAAACAACTCGTATGTCTGCAACTGGAATGTGGGTTGAAAAATACAGACCAACAAAACTTTCTGAAATCGTAAACCAAAAAGACATTGTTGGTAGCTTAGAAGCTCTAATCAAGGACCCAACCGATATGCCACATCTGTTGTTTTCAGGATCGGCAGGAATAGGAAAAACAACTGCAGCGCTTTGTATTTCAAGACAAATACTTGGAGAGTACGTTAGAGATTACACGTTGGAGCTTAATGCATCAGATGAAAGAGGAATTAATATGGTTAGAGAAAAAGTAAAAAAATTCTCTAGATTTGCTGGAATGGCTGATGTGCCATTTAAAATTATTATTTTAGATGAAGCCGATGAAATGACCTCAGATGCTCAAACTGCATTACGCAGAATTATAGAGGACACTGCTAGGTATTGTAGATTTATACTAATTGCAAATAATATTTCAAAAATTATAGACCCTATACAATCAAGATGTGCAACATTCAAATTTACATCCATTCCTGAAGATGATGTAATTAAGCACTTAGAAAAGATTGCAAAAAAAGAAAAGGTAAAAGCTGACAAAAAAGGACTAAAGGCAATTTATGATTATTCAGAAGGGGATTTGCGTCATGCAATCAATCTTTTACAGGCAACTGCAAGTATTGGAGAAATTTCAGAAAAGAATGTCAAAGCATCAGCTGGTCTAACTAAAACAACGGACGTTGATGACGTATTAGATCTGGCCCTTAATGGAAAACTGCCAGAAGCTAGAGAAAAAATGATTGAATTGATCAAAGTTTATGGAATGTCTGAATCTGATTTTTTAAAATATATCACAGGATCTGTGTTTAAGGCAAAACATGAAAAATTGCATACCATACTAGAGGTTATTGCAAAATATGATTATAGAATTTTGGTTGGTGCAAATCCAGAGGTACAATTGTCTGCAATGCTTGCAGAGTTGGGCAATTTAGAATAAAGTGTACGCAGAGAGAGGGATTTGAACCCCCGCGTCATTGCTGACACAGGCTCTCAAGGCCCGCGCCCTACCGAGCTAGGCGACCTCTGCGAGAAGATTTCAATACAACTGATTAAAATTTGTTGAGGATAGA
>JAWVZS010000096.1:0-4497 GCA_033722055.1 Nitrosopumilaceae archaeon | reverse complement strand
CCACCACTCCATACTGCACTGTTTAGTGCAGCAAATTTGTTGTCTTCGGGAGGAATTACTTTACCAAAGTATTTCTTGAAAATTTCGGGCTGTTCCTTAAGAGCTGTATCTGTGTCTAAGAATAAGACGCCTTGTTTTGCAAGATCTTCTCTTAGATTATGATAAACAACTTCTGATTCATATTGTGCACCAACACCTGCAAGGAATTTTTTTTCGGCCTCTGGAATTCCTAGCTTGTCAAATGTTTTTTTGACATCAGCTGGAACATCTTCCCAATTCTTTTCAGTTTTTTCTGATGCTTTTGCATAATAGTAAATATTTTGAAAATCAATTGCAGATAGATCTGCACCCCAATTTGGCATTGGTTTTTTCATAAAGATATCATAAGATCGTAGTCTGAAATCTAACATCCATTGTGGTTCATTTTTCATTTTACTGATACCAACAATGGTTTCTCTGTCTAGACCTTTTTTGCTAAGATGAACATACAGTTCTGTAGAATCTTTAAAGTCATACTTGGAATAATCCATGTCAAGATTTTCAGTGGCCATACGCAAAATAACATCGTAATATTATAAATATATGAGGAAAAATAGGCATAGCTAAATAGCTTTAGCTAAAGTTTTTGTGAGTTATTCCAAAAAAGTAGAATAAAAAATCGATCAGGTATACATAGATTTGTCAGAAGTCTCGTTCGTAGTAGCCGCAGTCGTACCAAGCCTTGCAGTTCCAAAGATTCTTTGAATTTGTAAACCAACTCTTGCAAGATTATCCCATTTGTCGTGAAAATTCACTCTAGTAAGAATAGATTCATCAAGATGCGTGCTTAGATTCAAACCTCGGATTTCATTTTTTTCAGTTTTTATCCATTGAACAAAAACTCCACATACCGTAGCTAGATAGTTGATATCCATTGCAATTTTTTCAAACGATGGGGAATCTGTTACAATTTTACCTATATGTTCAGGCGGAAGACGTAGTGCAAAAGTCATTTGGATCCTATCTTCTCGCGTAGAAAGTTTTGTCACATAAAGTGCTTGTCCAACATGTAATTGCCATTCAATCATAGGAGATTTTTCTTTTGCTTTTTCTGTTATATCGGTAAATTTTACCTTGGTTACTTTGACAAAATCTTCAACTAATTGTCTCATTTCTTGCGAAGTTTTCGTCATCAAGTATTGATGATTTTTCTACAATATATTGATTTTAAAAATTATATTTTATCAAATTCTTTTTGAAAATAACAGTATGTTTCATTATCGATAATGCAGAATTCAATTAATGATATGCTAGTGTTCTTATGGGATTGTAAAAATTTCTTGGATTCATCAACCAATATTTGTGCACATTTATCTTTAGGAAAACCAAAAATTCCAGCACTAATGGCCGGAATAGAAATGCTCTCAAATTTTTGATCAGATGCCAATAACAGGGCATTCTTGATAGTATTTTGTAGTTTGGATATTTCATCACCTTCACCCATTCTAGGTCCTACCGCATGAATCACATATCTGCAAGATAAATTTCCAGAAGTTGTAATTACTGCATTTCCAACTGGCACATAACCTATTTTGTTGCTTTCAGTTTGAATAACATTACCACCTTTAACTACAATTGCTCTTGCTACTCCTCCACCATGTTTAAGATAAGAATTAGCTGCATTAACTATAGCGTCTACATTTCTTTCTGTAATGTCTCCTTTGATCAATTCAAATTTTTTATTTTGAAAAAGTTTTTCCAATCTTTATTGTTTTACTACAAGTAAGCTTTTGAGTGTATCAAAAGCACCAGGTACTGTATGTACTTGTGATACCGTATTTTTTACATTGAATTTTTTTAATTCATCTGCAGTAAAGGGTCCTATTGCAACTACAAAAGAGCGAGATAGTTTTTCTAACAAGTCAGACTTGTTGTAATCTTTTTCCATTATTTCAAAAAAACCACGAACTGAAGAAGCGCTAGTAAATATTACACCATCTATTTTATTATGTGAAAATATATCTCTAAACTCATTCCATTTTGTTGTGTCACGAAAAGCACAAACATCATAAAGATGAATTTCAAACACATCTAAACCAATTTTATTTAGCAATTGTTTAAGAAAGGGCGTAGATGCACCACTACGCGGTACAATTACTTTCTTACCTACTGCGTTTAGTCTAGTGAACAATTCACCAACACCAACTGAAGAAAATGTGCTAGGTTGGTGATTTACTTTGATTCCTTCATATTCCAAAGCAATTGTTGTCTTTGGTCCAACAGACACAACAATTGTATTTGCAACAGCAAGTTTGAGATCTGTTAATTTTGATAATTTCTTTGCAGTATCAAATAACAACTTGACTGCTTTTGAACTCATAAATACAGAATAATCCGGATTGTAGGTCTTTATAGATTCCAAAAACTCATCAACAATTTTTTCCCCCTTACTTACCAATTCAATTGTTGGAAGAGGAATTGGTTTTGCATTATTTTGTTTAGCTAAATCTATGAATTCAGACGAATCATCTGGAGAACGAGTTATCGCTATGGTTTTTCCATTCAACATTATTTCCACCCTATAGTTTTGTGTAAATCTACTACTTTACCTATAATTATGTTTGAGGGAGGCTTGATTTTATTGTCTTTAACTTTTTTTGAAATATTAGCTAATGTTCCAGTTATCATCTTTTGTTTAGAAGTGGTGCCATTTTGAATTACGGCTACAGGAGTACTCTTATCCATTCCACCCTTAACTAATTGCTGACAAATAATACCAATTCTAGATAATCCCATCATTATGACTATAGTGTCTACAGACTTGGCTAATTTTTTCCATTTTACTGATTCATTTTTTTTCTCGGGATCTTCATGACCAGTAACAAAAACAACTGATGAAGCATATTTTCTATGTGTTAGTGGTATTCCTGCATAGGTTGCTGAACCAATTCCGGATGTAATTCCAGGTACAATCTCATAACGAACTTTATGTTTTCTAAGAAATTCAGCTTCTTCTCCACCTCGTCCAAAAATTATAGGATCACCACCCTTTAATCGTACAACCTGTTTTTTGGATTTAGCATATTTTATCATCAAATCATTAGTACTATCCTGATGTTTAGTATCATCGCCAACAGAACGACCAACATATACTTTTTCTGCTGTCTTTGGAATCATAGAGATTATTTTTTTGCTAACCAATCTATCATACAATACAGCATCAGCATTCTGGATTAACTCTACGGCTCGCAGTGTAATTAATTTAGAATCACCAGGTCCTGCACCAACAAGATATACTTTACCCGTCATTGTTTATTCCACTCCTCGACCTTTTCTCTCCAATTTAATGCAAGTTTTGCTACACCCTTTTTTTGTAATTGTTCGCCTGCCAAATTTCCAACTAATTCAGGATCTGATTTTTCTCCAGTTTGCTCTACCTCAATTGAACTCTTACCATCAACTGAAAAGGCCTTTACTTTAAGAGACATCTGAGTACCATTTGCCTTGGCAAACGCGCCTACAGGAAATCTACATCCAGAATCTACAATTTTAGATAAGGCACGTTCTGCTTCAGCTTCTAATCTAGAATTAGAGTCTTCAATTTTTTTTAGCATTGATATTGTATCAGAGTCATTTTCTCTTGCAACTATTGCTAGTGCTCCCTGACCAGGGGATGGAGAAAAGTCATCTATTGATAAAATTGAATATTTGACATCTAGTTTTACTCTAGTAATTCCTGCTTGAGCTAATATGACTGCATCATAATCTGTTTGTGTTTTTTTTATTCTTGTTTCGATATTACCACGAATTGGTTTTACTTTAAGATCCGGTCTGATTCTTGATACTTGCACTGCTCGTCGAAGACTACTAGTTCCAACTATTGCGCCTTTTGGTAACGATTCCAAAGTATCTCCGTTTTTTGTAATTAAAACATCATTAGCTTGTTCTCGTTTTGGTACACATGCAAGGACTAGTTCTTTAGGTAAATCAGATGGGACGTCTTTCATGCTGTGTACTGCAAAATGGACTTTTTTTTCAATCACTGCTTTGTCTATTTCTTTCTCAAAAATTCCCTTTTGATTAATAGTGTATAGTGGCCTAGCATCAGTATCTCCCTTTGTAGTAATTGTCACTATCTCATATTCACAGTCAGGGTTTGCTTGTTTGAGTCTCTCTATGACCCATCTAGTTTGAGCTAAAGATAACTGACTCCCTCTAGTACCAATCAGATATTTCAATTCTTCACCGCTTTAAGACCTATACTATATGCATCAAGGGCTTTGTTAAGATCAGAATTTGTATGAGCATTAGAAAAAAATACAACTTCAAATTGAGATGGTGCAATAAAAATTCCTTGATTTATTAGAGTTGAAAAGAGTTTTTTGAATTTTTTTGCATATTTTTTCATACAACCAGTATAATCAATTACAGGTTTATCATTAAAAAAAAATCTGCAACATTGACGATGTAAAGTTAATCTGATGAGGAATGTTGTAATCAGTTGCGATATCATCTAGT
>JAWVZS010000095.1:0-4639 GCA_033722055.1 Nitrosopumilaceae archaeon | reverse complement strand
CGCCACCTACATTACTTGGTAAGGCACCATCAGCTATGGCAAAGATTAGCGTTCTTAGGTGATCAGCTATTAGATATGCCCCTTCTAATGGTGAAATCATTTTTGTTAACTGTAATTCTGTTAATCCTGCTTTTTTGACTGCATATTTTCTTACATCGTTTAGATCATCGAATTTTTCTAAAGCTTTTGCAATCTCTGTAAAGTACTTTCTTAAAATATCTGAATCCGAATCTATTCCAATTTTTTCAAATAACTTTTCATTGATTGGCCCAAAACAACAGTCGTAAGCTGTGGGAGTTCCCATAGTTATCCATGCAAATCTTTCAAGACCTGCACCCATGTCTATTATTCTTTGATCTAGTGTCGTGTGTTTTCCTAACTCTCCTTGAAATTCAGTAAATACTGCATTTCCAATCTCTAATCCACGAACAAAATATTCCAATGATGGACCAAAGGAACCACCCCCTGCCCACACGTCTTCAACAAACACTACTTCTTCTTTTTTTATTCCAAACTGATCTGTTACTAGTCTAAAATCTAGATCAACACATTCGTCTTTCCAATATCCATTTTCATTTGGTATGGCGTGTTGTCCAATCATACAAAAACTCGAAAAATGTCTTCCAGTAACTCCCACATTTTCTAAATCTTTGAATCTTAGACATGTTTGCGGAACAACTAGTGGATTTGCGGGAAACTCAAATACTACCTTAGATCCCATTACTCGTTGAAAGTCTACAATTGATGCAATTGTAAAGTATAGATCATCTCTCCACCTACAAACAACCGGATATCTACTGACTGATGTATGGTTATTTTTTACAAAAAAAGATTCTACTTCTTTCCATGATTGAGTATAATCAAATCTTTTTGAAGTTGGCGGATCTCCTATGAACGAATATGTGTCTTCGGCATCATCTGGACACAAATTTCTATTAGAATCTAGAGTCCAAAAGAATCTCCCACACTTTTGGCAAGATTTTCTAGCAAATCCCTGTTCCTCAAAAAGCTTTACTTTGTAGTATCTATTTGGATCTGAGGAAAACTCTCTTAGAATCTCTTTTTTATCCAACGAATTTGCTTTAAAACTCCATTATTAAGAATTAGCGCTGAAAAAGTTATTGTATGTTCTATTTGAGATCAATAATATCAAATAATTTTTCTGCGGCTTCTATGATTTTTTGTGAATTTGCATCTCTTTCTGCACTTATTACGATCAAATAATTTTCTGTAGGCACACAAATGATTGAAATTTTCTTTCTTCTAGCTGTAATGTAGTCTACTGGACCTAGAATATCGTCTAACTCTTGTCTCATTCTAAGATCAAGCATTAACTGCATGTATACCATCCGTACTTTTTCTTCATCCAAATATCTGTCAATTCCAGGATTAAATCTACCAGCTACCATCTTTCCTAGCTTATTGATAACTGCAACATGTCTTACTTTGTCTGTTTTTAGCAATTTTTCACATGCAGTCTCTAACTCTTTGACTTCCTCTGCAGTTATCATGTAAGATTATTCTTTATTGCTATCTAATAACCTTACACTACTTAGAAATCATACTACTAACGAAATAGGACGACTGAAGTTACGACAAAAAAAGAAGCAACCAAAACGAAGGTCAAGGGAGGCAGCAAAAGTTGTCTGGTCACCTGTCTTTCTTCAGTCATTGTTTGTTATACTATTCCAAAATATATGAAGAAATTTGGCGACAAAATTTCCTTATGATTTTTAAAAAAATTTGCTAGTATACGCATAAAATTGTAGACAATTCGTACTTTTGTAATTTTATTATCTATTTTCTGGTTTCTTTAATTTATAAAATAAATACAAGAAAAACCTATCTAATTGTATGACAAAAAGTATTAGCTGTAAAGATGCTGGGAAAGATTGTAGTTGGTCAGCTACAGCAGAAAATGAAGCAGATTTGATGCAAAAAGTTACAGAACATGTTAAAACTGATCACAAAGAAATTGAATTAAATGAAAAAAATATTGAAGGAATAAAATCCCTCATAAAAGACATTTAATATCTACATTAATTCATATGAAATTTTTTATGTTAATTCGTTGTTATTAATACATGGCAAAGAAAAAATCCACAGATGATCCTAAAAAGAAACAAAAACTAAGAATACAAGTAAAAAAGGCTGCTCGACGAAGTGGGAAATTATCTAAAACTGAGGGTAAGGTAGATGATGCAAAATCAAAAAAACAACTTAACATTTCACAAAAACGAGCCGCAACGATAAAAAAATCTCGATACTAAACTATACATGACTAATTTGATACTCATAAATACACTCCATCATTAATTCTATTCATGTTTGGACGAAAACCTTCTCTTAAAGAAGGGGTTCATGTGTTTTCTATTAAAAAAAATGGTGATTATTACGACTTTATTTTTGGAGTAGTTACTGGAATCGATGGAAAACAGGTGGGAGTTAACGGAATAATTGTGAACCCCGTAGGGCTTAAAAACAAAGTTGAACAAGGCAAAGCTGGCGAACGCTCAAAAGAAATTTTGACAAAACCAGATCCTGATAATATTGTATTGGCATTAATCTATAGAGTAGAACATGACAATTTTACTGGTATATTGGATTTGGACAAAGACAAATGCGATATTATTCCGCCCAAAGTATATCAAATGCTTGATGGTTGGATACGGGAATCTTTGCCTGAAATGATAAACAATGTATTATCTCTTCCACCAGGTGACGAAAAGGAACAAGCAAAACGTATCCTCAAACAAAGAATGGATACACTTTTGGATAAAAATCTCAAAAGGACTCTTTATTCAGTATGTAGAAGTCTTAAAATTCTAAATTAGTTCTTTGAATTATTCTCCATAGTTTTATATTATGCCCCAGAAGAATTCCGTTTACAATGGAATATGTTTACGCTGCTTTACTTCTTCACAAATTACAAAAAGAAGTTAACGAGGACAATGTAAAGGCCGTAGTTCAAGCATCCGGCGCCGAAGTTAACGAAGCACAAGTAAAAGCACTAGTAGCAGCATTAGCCGACGTGGATATTGACGAAGCAGTCAAAGCTGCACCAGTAGCAACTGCAGCAGCAGCCGCACCAGCAGCAGAAGGTGGCAAGGCAGAAGCAGCAGAAGAAAAGAAAGAAGAAAAGAAAGATGATGGCAAAACACAAGAACAAGCCATGGAAGGACTATCTTCACTATTTGGCTAGTAACGATCTTTTTTCCAAAATCAATTTTTACTCTATTTCCCTCAATCTTAATTAGAAGTTTATTTACAATTTCTTAACTTGGTTGATTTTCCAATTGATGAATTTATCCGAATATTGGATTACTTGGGAACATTTGCTTTTGCAGTAACGGGTGCCACCAAAGCCATTTCTCACAAGGCAGATATTTTTGGAATTATTGTATTGGCAACAGTAGTTGGTGTAGCTGGAGGTATAACACGTGATGTAATTTTTGGAAGATTTCCTATTGCCTTTTCAGATCCAATTTATGTTGGAATAACTGTAGTAACGGGAGTTGTAATCTTTTTTTCGTATTCTTATTTTAGACAACGAATGAACGTATGGCTTGTTTTTGATGCCATAGGACTAGGTGTGTTTTCAATTATAGGCGCTACTATAGCTTACCAGCTAATTGGATTGAATTTTCTTCCTATGCTGTTTGGAGGAATGATAACAGCTATTGGTGGTGGAATTCTCCGAGATGTCTTTGTTAGAGAGATTCCTATAGTTTTTGTAAAGGAAGTTTATGCAGTAGCAAGCCTGATTGGTGTTGTGGTATTTTATGGTGTCTTATCATATGGTTTAGACTTGCAATTTGCATCAATAATTGGTATCGCAGTAGCTACTGGAATTAGACTATTGGCAATGAAGTATAATTGGAATCTTCCTAAAGTTCGAGAATCTTAATTTGGTTTGTAGTCTTTGGCTTTGCTTGCAACTGCTTGGGCTTGACTATTAGCTTTTTGAAGAATTTGCTCTTTTGTCTCATCTGTCATAAAGCCTGATTCTACAGATAAAGATCTAGCATATTGTGCTGCTTTTGCAAGAATTTGGTTGATGTTATCTGGTGTGATGTATGCTGCTTCAATTGATAAGCTAACTGCTTCTTGATGAGCCTTTGTCAATTCATTTCTGAATTTCTCAACATCAATTACTAATTCTTCTTGAGAATACTTTAGCCCTTCTTCAAGAGCTGAATAAAGTGAAATACCTGCCTCAATTGGTTTGATATCTAATTTACCTAAAATTGTAGCCAACTTTTCATTGATTACTTCGCCTTTCTTTACTGGTACGGAGTCTTTTGCAATCCAAATTGTTCCCTGATCAATTTTTGTTGGTATTCCAGCTTCTTTGAATTCAGTCAGCATTGGACCTGGTGCTATACCTGTATTTTTGGCCGATACTTTGACATCAATACTTGATACGTCCCCTCCTCTTGCAAGTAACATAATCTTGTTTTTAGCCAGAAGTACATTTAGCTTAAACGGCGACATGTTAGTAAACAAAAACATGCATTGACCCCTTAGATCATTCATCATATCTTTAATTCCTGGAATGTCTAGTTTTTCTAGGGCTTTTATTGCAATTTTATCTTTGATTGCAACAAACTCTACATCTTCTTTTAGTTTTTTTCTAAGG
>JAWVZS010000094.1:0-4654 GCA_033722055.1 Nitrosopumilaceae archaeon | reverse complement strand
ATAGTTAATTCTACATCTGATTCCAGCCAATTATATTCACCAATTGTAAAAATTAAATCTCTTCCATCATCACTTAAACCTGGAAATGGTACCGATGATAAATACTTGCCAATTGAGCTTGAAGATTTATCTAGCTTAGCAAAACTAACCTGGGGTTTTGATGAAATTCCTTTTCCGTTGTTTTCATTTCCAAGCAACAACAAATGGTTAGTTGGAGTTTTTATGAATTTCAGTGAGGATGGTCCTTCTTATTTTTGCTATGTTGGTTTAGATGAAGAACCAACTAAACCATTCCTAAAATTCTCTACCACTAATGGCGCAGAACCTTCATTTGTATCAAATCCATCAGAGCATGGTTATTCATACATTAAAATTATAAAATTAAAAGATGCTCATCCATTAGTAGATTATGACCAGCTTCAAAACTAGATTATCTGCTATTTCTAAAAAAAATGGCAAAATAATTTTAGCAAATGATTATGATTTTACAGAAAAACAACTATCTAAAAAAACAATACAAAACATTAAGAAACTTCATTCTCATATATGTGCAATAAAATTAAATTTTCACCTCTTACTGCCTCTTGGCTTTAAAGAAATTTCTAAAATTACACAAATTGCACATAATTATGGATTAGAAACAATTGCTGATATCAAACTTAATGATATTGGAAATACCAATCGAATTACAACAGAAACTCTATGGAATATGGGGTTTGATGCTGTTATTGTAAATCCAATTATGGGACTCGATAGTTTAAAGAATCTTGTAAAGTCATCTCATAAAAAGAGTAAAGGCGTAATTACTTTATGTCATATGAGTGCCCCAGAAGCTAAATTGTCATATGATTTAGAGGTAAAACATGGTAAAAAAAGGCCTTTGTACCAATTATTTTTAGAATGGGCCCTTGAATCAAAAGCTGATGGAGTAATTATTGGCGCTACTTTTCCAGAAATTATTAATTTTTGTCGTATAAAATCTGGCAAGAAATTAAACATCATATCTCCTGGAGTAGGTACACAGGGAGGTAAAGCTAGAGAAACCATGGAGGCAGGTTCAGACTATCTTATTGTGGGAAGAACTATTCTAAATTCAGATGAACCAACATCTGTTGCAAAAAAATTACAGTTATCAACTCTTTAAGATAACTGAATTTGCTTTTCTTAGTATTCTTTTGGCATTGTCAAATGTAATTTTTTTAATCGCTTCATCATATTCCATCCAGACAAAATTTTGATGTTCAAAAGAAATTACAATTTCTTTTGTTTTAGTTTCAGCAAGAAAAAATACAACTTTTTTTTGTACCAACTGCCCTTCAAACTGAAAATTATATTCAATCCATTCTTCAAAATTATCTATAAATCTAATGTCAGTTATTCCTGTTTCTTCTTTTGCTTCTCTTATGGCAGTCTGATGATATGATTCCCCGTTTTCTTTTTTACCTTTAACAAAATCCCAATGACCTGAAGGATAATGTAGTAACAAAAATAATTTCTTTTCATTTTCTTTTCTAAATAATACAATCCCTGCTGATGTTTCCTCTATCATATCTTTTTATTTTCCCATTCTTCTTTTTCGTTTTTGAAAAGTTCGTATGGCCCTCATTAGATCTATTTTTCTAAACTCTGGCCAAAAAATATCCATAAAAACTAATTCGCTATATGCACTTTGCCACATAAGAAATCCACTCAATCTTTTTTCACCTGATGTTCTAAGAATCATATCTGGGGAAGATTGTGGTAAATATGATGTATAAAGATTTGATTCTATCTCTTTTTTATCAATCGAATTTACATCTAATTTTCCATCTTTGATTTTAGTTCCTATTTTTTTTACTGCATCAACTAATTCATTTTGTCCACCATAAGCAAGTGCTATGTTTAGAAAATGATTATCATAATTTTTTGTAGTTTTATCTAACTTATCTAAAACGTTTTTTATAGAATCAGGCAAAAGCTCTATTCTCCCAATTGCTCTTACCCTCATTTTGTTTTTATGAATTCTAGGATCATTGTATAATTTTTCTAATCTTTTTTCTATTAATTCATACAAATATTCTAATTCCTTATCATTACGTTCTAGATTTTCTACTGATAAAGCATACAATGTAATAATTTTGATATCAAACTCTTCACACCAATCAAGTAGATTTTCTACTGCATCGGCCCCTTTCCAATGTCCTTTTTTTAATATTGTAAGATTCCTTTTTGCCCATCTTCTATTCCCATCTAATATCAAAGCGACATGATTTGGGATATCGCCATTTCTAATCTCATTTTCTAGTTTATTTGAATAAATTTTGTATAATCCTGACAGCTTGAAGATGACATCTTTTACGGTTTCCATGATTTATTCCTTGTATAGAAATTACAACAAAAAGATATCAACGTTTTTAATATTTTGATAGATGGAAATCGTTTTCCTAGTCCTGCATCATTTCTTGATTTTTGCTCTTCCTGTATTTTCTAAATAGAATAGTTGCCGAGATTAATGTAGCTGCCAGTCCTGCCAATAGAGGAGGAATTAATGAAAATGAACTTTCGTCATGAATCATGATATTTGTAAACTGTGCAACTGTGGGATACAATGAAATTAGAACAACTAGCCTCAAAATATCGCTTATTTGCCTTGGAACTCCTCCGATCCAATTACTTAGTAAAGTACCTGCAAATATAGAACCAATACCCACCCATAGAATGGGTAGTGCTCCTGCAACAAATTGACCAATTATTACTTTATCTGTAAATTTTGTTAATAGTTCTGTTTCATTTTCCAGTAATGCTGTATCTACTGAACTTATTCCAGCTGGTATGGATGATAAAATCAACAAAATACCTGCAACAACTGTGAACATTCGGATAAATCCCATAGGTGTTGGTTTTGTCCAATTAGACCATGCTTTATCAATATCAAATGCTCTGATCAAAAAAGCTCCTCCAAGAATACTTACTAACACTGCAAAAATTTCTGCTGTGTATCCAAATACTGTAGCAACTCCTCCAATTAATAAAAGAATTCCTGGAACTCCTAAGAAAAATTTAGAATATTTTGAATCGTAAGCAATCATTTTGAGATATTTTCCAAAAACTGCGTAAGAATATTCTACACTTCTACTTACTTTCATTACAACTCTTTGAACTGATACAACTGGTAAGATATTTTGAATGACTGGTATTACACTTTCATCATCTTCTCCATCTGAAACTATTACCGCACCATTTGCTGCAAATTTTTCTATAACCTGTTTGATTTCTTGTAAAATTTTTTCATCTGCTTCAACACCTCTATTTTTTGATCCTGCAATTGCAACTACCTCAACTTCATATCCTTTGCTTATCAAATCTTCATAGGTTTTAATTGCTGAAAAAATAGAATTAGAATCCGCATCTTCTGGATCTTCTAATGCCAATCTCTGAGCTGCCTCAATACATGCATTTCTTCCTATGACAGGAGTTTGTATTCTAGTCTTTTCTCCAATATCATCGTCTCTATCTACGCATACAACTAGTAACCTATTTGCCGATGATGCGTTTACGTCTTTTTCTAGCTTTTTAGAACGTTGAGACATTTGTTTAATATGGCAGATTTGCTTTTTAACGATTTCCAACTATTGAGCATAGTATAATTCGGTTTCTAGGCTTACTGTGGCCTATTGCTATCCGATTGATTAACTAGATTCTGAGATTCTTTTTCCAATTTTTCTATTTTTTCTAAAATCTCTGATAATTTTCCCTCAGTTTCCTGATTCATGGTATCTGCATAAACAATTGTTTCTCTAATTTGAGAATTGAATTTTCTTAATGCATCCATGTAATTGATATAACTTTGTTGCCACTGTTCTGATGGCTTTGTAGTAACTAACTGGCTTATCTGTTCGGTTACCTGATCTGATGTAGTTTGAGCCATTGATTTGTATTCTTGTGGACTGATATTTCCATTACGAAGATCTTGAAATGCACCATCTATTTCCTGTTCCAAAACTGAATGAATATTTTTTACTCCATCCAAATAATTCTCATAATCTGATACTACTAAAGACAATTCACTACCTTGTGGAATGAACCAAAACACAAAACTAACTAAAGTAATTGCAGCTAGAATACCAATTGTGATGATTTTTCCTTTTTTTGTCGCCATTTGGTAATTTTAAAAGATTAGTATCTTATAATTGGTAAACATTACAAAAAATCAAAATATTTTGTTAATTATTCCAAAATCTTGATTTCATTTAATTTCGACAATTGTTTATAAATTAGCTTTATAACTTAATGAAAAATTTACGCACATCTAGTTTTAAGTTAAATAATTTTTACAGGCTCTTCCTAAATAGAAGAGCAATGGAGATTTCCTAGAATGGTAGAAGCATACTGCGTTAAATGTAGAGCAAAAAGAGAAATCAAAGACGCAAAAGAAACAAAACTAAAGAATGGGCGACCTGCCGTAAAAGGCACATGCCCAAAATGTGGTACCAAAGTTTTCAAAATTGGTAAAATGTAAGAAAACAGTGTCCACACGAATCTCTTTTTCAAAACCAATAATAGGGTAGACTGATATTTTCTTAGTATTGACAAAATCAGAATACGAGAATCTATTAAAAAGAATTCAAGATAATTTAAGTGATAAAAAGGATGATGCTCAAACTAGATTTGAACT
>JAWVZS010000093.1:0-4672 GCA_033722055.1 Nitrosopumilaceae archaeon | reverse complement strand
TTTTAGAATGAAATGTATCGGAATCTGTAAAAAGTAAAATGCTTCCAGATGCTTGTTTATATCCTTCCATACATGCCCAGTTTTTCCCCATCCATCCATCTGGTTTTGGTTTTGCATCGACAAAAACTATCTTTGATGTTTTTTGTGCATATAGTTTCATAATTTCTTTTGTTTTATCTTCAGATGAATCATTTATTGCAATGATCTCATAATTGTCATAGTCTTGATCAATTAATGATTCCAAACATCTATCAATATAACATTCTTCATTTCTTGCTGGAAGGATTATTGAAACCTTTGGTTTGTTATGAGGTTTATCTTTAAAATCTTCTAGTAATGGAGTTAATCTAAATGAATCCTTCATTGATTTGATTAGAATAATCCATGCACCTGAAACACCAAACAAAATTGCAGTTAATGTATAATTGAAAATATCTAAAATTAATTCCATAAATTAACTCTCAATCTCTTTTTTTATGCTGGACAATGCTTGCTCAGTCCCATTCTTGATGTGTTTTTTAACCATTCCTGTAAACATGCCCATCATACCAGATAATTTGATATCCCAAATTACATCAAGTGATGTAGTTCCATTATTTTCTTCCAGTGTGATTATTTTTTCACCATCAATTATCCCCTTGGTAAATTTTGCGACTATCTTTTGTTTTGGATGTAGTGTTACTTCTTGAAGGCATTTTTGGTCTCGAAATGCAATTGTAACTTCTCTTTGAACAAAATTTTCAGTTTTTGATATGTTTTTGACTTCTTTTGTCCCCTTCCAAAATTTGGGCTCATTATCTAAATCTGAAACAATCTGCCAAACTTTCTCTATTGGAGCATTGATCTTGACGCCTGTCTCAATTTTTGCCATGGTTTAGGAGGATTTTTTTCCGCATTAAATATATTAGATTCTATAATTTAGTAGATTCGACTGTGATGGGCAACATGCCTAAAATCCAGAACAGTAACTCCAGTTCTAATGGCATCTGCCATTCTTCCTTCACAGTCACTTTGATTTAAAATGAAACCATCGAAATACATGCCAAAAATTGGAACCTTTGACGGAGCAGGATTCTGGAAAAATGCTTATGCTCATCAACGTGGTAAGTTACTAAGAAAAGTAAACGTTCCAGATGATCAAATAATAATTCTAGTTAACAAAAAGTATTCTGAATTACCATCTGCCTTAAAATATGAAATTGAAACAAGTGGAATTAAGAAAAAAGATCTCTTATAGTAATTCATTTTAAACGGATATTTTTTACTATTTTCATTGTCAACTATATCATATGATGATTTTGCTAAACTAGATATCCGTGTTGCAAAAATACTATCGACAGAACCAATCCCTGGAAAATCCAAAATAATTAAGGGAACTATTGATTTAGGTAATGAGCAAAGAACTGTAATTATTGGCGGTGCTCAATATTATTCTCCTGATGATCTTGTGGGTAAAGTCGTAATAGTGATTGCTAATTTGGAGCCAAAGAAGATGGCAGGAGTTGAATCTAACGCTATGTTGTTGGCAGCAGATGTAGATGACAAACCATATTGGTTAACTGTAACAGAGGACATTCCATTAGGAAGTCCGATTAAGTAATCTGAAATTAATTTGAAAAGGGGAAACCCAACTATCCCCTCTTCATCCATAGTACACAAAGTAGATTCTTTGGGAATCATTCAATCTGAAATGGATAGTTTTCTTTACAAAATTTATATAAAAAATTTAGTTTTATCCTATGCCTGGTCTTCGTGGTTCTTTCTTTGGAGGTTCTTTAGGTATTTTATCTTCTAGTTCTTTTGTAGGAATTTCTACATTGGTTATTTTTACAATTTTTTTTACAACATTTGATGCTGCTTGAAACTGGGGAGTATTTGCATCTAATATTTCACCAAATAGACCTATTCCGTCAATTCCTAAGTTTTTTGCTTTTCCTAAGATTAATCCATTAAACCAGGTAATGCTGTTAACTTCAGAACCCAGTATTTTGATGTCATTTTTCTTAAGTGTGGCAATTAATTCTTCATTTGTCACAATTCCGTAGACGTTATTGCCCTCGTCTGAATTTTGTGGCAAGTATCCGCCAGCTGAAATGATTCTTGTTATGTTTCCCATTTCTTTGATACAAGAAATTACATTACTGGTTAGTTCAAAAACAGTTTTTGGTTCCTGTGGTTGATTATTTCCTGTAACCACTACGATTGAGTTTTCCTTATTAACAAAAATTGAATATTCATCTATTGGTGTGGTAATTATCCCATCCTTTTGATTTATCCACGGTTTATCCATCACCGTTATTTTATATGCTAACTCCATTGGCAAATTTTTTGAAATATGTTGTGTTACTAAACCTCCTACCCTACCCATATCTGGAAGTGCCGCTATTACTGTGATGTCCTTTAAAAGTAAACTTTTGTTTTTTTGTATTTTCATTTAGTATAATGTAGATTGGTCTTTTTATTTATAATAATAAAATGAATGAAATGGAATTTTATCTACGATTAATCGTAGATCATTAATCCTTTTTCTTCTAGTAATGCATGTAGGTTATTTACTGATCTGTAAACATCTGGTTCTTTTTTAGCACCAGTACAGACAAGTTTTCCAGAGGAGAATAGCAGAATTACTGTTTTTGGATCTAACATACGATGAATTAGTCCAGGAAACTGTTCAGGCTCGTACATACTTCTAGGTAATGTTCTTGCAGCTTGTTCAAGATGAATTTTTCCTCCTAAATTAATTGAGGCTACAATATTTTGAATTTCTACTACGGCATCTTTTTTTACTTTTATTCCTCCTTTTCGAAGCTTTTGAACAACTGTTTTTACTGCTTTCCGTGCCATCTCTTCTGATTTTGAACCGGTACATACCATTTTGCCAGATGTAAAAATCAAAGTAGCTGTTTTAGGACTTTTTAATCTGAATACAAGTCCTGGAAATTGATCTGGATGATATTCTACGTCCGGGAATGTTCTGGTAATCTCATTAAGATCCATTTTTTGGTCCACAGATGCAGAAGCTACAACATTTTCTACACTGACTATAGGTTTAGTTTGTGGCATTTTTCTGATTTTTTTTCTAATATACTATAATAAAAGCACTCGCAAGAAAACTAGGCTGTAATAGACGGTTTTTAGGTTTTTTAGCACAAAAAACTTCTTTATGGGAATGATTTAATTTGGTTCTCTGGATCGCGACAATATTGGTAGATTTTACAAATTTTAATTTTGAAGAGTTTATGGGAATGGGTGAAGATTCTAACCCTTTACTTATGCTTATTTGGATCCTTCCAATAATTCTCTTTGTTTTCTATGGCCAACGAATTCAATTAATGGTAGCTTCGGGTGAAATTAAAAAACAAATTAAAAAATTAGAAGAATACCAGACCGAATCTAAAAAAGAATTACTCGATTATATCAAAAAAACAATTCATCCCAAAGATGATCCGACAAAAAAAGTTGAACGCTTTTTAGATTATTTTACTATATATCCTGTCGATATGGATCCTAATGGACTTGTAAGTAAAGTAAGACATGTGGTTCGTTCCAGAGAAGACTATTCAAGAGAACATGTAAAATCTCTTTCCGAAAATCCAGATGAAATTCAATTAACAAAAGTTCAAACATTATTGGAAATTGCTACTTCTCTTAGACTCATTCATAAAATAATAACGCATTTGTTTTTGACTGCAAAAAAACAAAACAACTATCCTCTCATTTTACCATTGCAAATGATGCTTCCTTTTATAATGGAAGAAGCAGAGGCTATGAAAGATGCAATTTCTGCATTTAAAAAAGGCCAACCTGTAGGAGATGGAATTGGACCCATGGTGGTTGGAAAGCTTATGTTAAATACTAAAAAAGAAAAAATCGCATTTCAAACCGTATATAGTGAAACAGAATTTGAAAATAGAAAGCTGCTGCTTTTAAAAGCAGAAGGACCTGGCTCAACAGTTGGCAGACCGGGAGATGCAATTGAAAAAATTTTTTCAAAAACAAAATTAGATTTGATAATTATGATTGATGCATCTTTAAAAATGGAAGGTGAAGATTCTGCAACAACAGCACAAGGATTTGGTGCTGCAATTGGAGGTATTGGAACTGAACGTTATCAAATAGAAGAAATTGCTACAAAAAATAATCTTCCTGTGCTTTCTATTGTGATAAAACAATCTGTAAAAGAAGCTATTACTTTGATGACAAAAGAAATTGCAAATAAAGCAGATGATGTTCGTGCACAACTTTATGAAATGATTAAAGATAACACTAAGTCTGGACAAACAATTCTAATTATTGGCGTTGGAAATACAGTAGGTGTGCCACAATGATTTTTTCAAAGGAAAAAATTACTCTTGAATTTACGATTGAAAAATGTGATAAATGTGACAAAGAAGTTAAACGAAAATTTGTCGATGGTGATTCTTTGTTTAAAAAACTATCCAAATGCTCTTCCTGTGAAGGTGTTATGATTATTGATAAAATTTTTAGTGAAACAATAGAAAAATAGATGGTTAAGGACCTACTGTTGTTATTGTGACCCCGTTTTCATTTGGAATAAACGTATGCTCTGCTTGCGCTACTCTTTTTTCATTTACTTCAATTAATACTGGATATGCTTGTACCGCTTTTTTCTTGATAAGATAATTCAGTAATTCATTTGCTTTCTTTTCTT
>JAWVZS010000092.1:0-4698 GCA_033722055.1 Nitrosopumilaceae archaeon | reverse complement strand
CACGTAAGCGGAGCAGCAGCTCTCCTAATTGACAAATATCCCAATATCAGCAATAATGAGATTAAATCACTTCTCATTACGACAGCAGAACCTGTAACAAATTCCTTAGGGGAAGAATTTTCCATTCATGATGCAGGCGCTGGAAGATAAAACATAGGAAAGGCAATCAATGCAAATTTGATTATAGAACCTCCCAATATTGTGTCAGTAATTTCATCAGAACAACCAACAATAACAAAGCAACTAAAACTTGGTACAATAAAGGGAGATATTGGAGACATAGAAATAGATTACGAGATTCCAGATTTTGTGAAAATTAATCATATAATTCATGAAAAAAATATAGAATTACAGATTAGCGTAACCACACAAAATTATGGCGAACATGAAGGAAAAATATTCATCAGAAATGATGATGTAAGATATGTTGTCCCGTTTATATTGCATTTTACAGAAGCATCTGTTTCAACTAACATAATAGATAATCAAATTATGTTTTCAATTAATCATCCTAATGAGTGGAGTTTTGCAAAAATGACTGTAACAAATAGCAATACAGATGAAAAGAAAACAACAACAATTACTCCACAAAGAAAATCCAGCATCAAGATTTATGAAAATGGTACCTATTGGATTGAAGCAAGTATACTATCCAATGATAAAATTGCAAAAGCTTATGATATAATTACGGTAAATACAATTTCTGAAGAAACTGTAAAGCCTATAATAGATTTTGATTTACCAGAAAAACAAATTGGGGTTTTAATTATAATAATTATTGGTATATTATCTCTAGGAGTATATTGGAAAAGAATTAAGAAATCTCAGGGCCAGCATTTTTAATTTCATCAGATGCGTCAGGGAATTTTGCAAAATTTTCAACAAACATCTGAGCTAGTTTTTTAGCACCCAAATCATACGAGTCCTTATCCACCCAAGTAGTTTTAGGATCCAAAAGTTCTGAAGGAACTCCTGGACATTCAACTGGAATATCTAGATTAAACAAATCATCATGTCTATACTTTACAATATCTAATTTACCAGTTAATGCAGCAGTAACCATTGCCCTACTATATTGAAGTTTGATTCGTTTGCCTACTCCATAAGGACCGCCTGACCAACCCGTATTAATTAAATAAACAACCGTGTTGTGTTGATTGATTTTTTCACCCAACAGTTTAGCATAAACTGAAGCATGTCTAGGCATAAACGGAGCTCCAAAACATTCTGAAAAGACAGCTTTTGGTTCTTTTATGCCTCGTTCAGTTCCTGCAAGCTTACTAGTATAACCAGACATAAAATGAAACATTGCACCTTCTTTAGTTAAACGTGAAACGGGAGGTAAAACCCCTAACGCGTCTGCTGTCAAAAATACAATGACTTTAGGATGACCTCCAACACTTGGAATTACAGCACTAGGAATGTAGTTGAGTGGATATGCAGCTCTTGTGTTTTCAGTAAGAGAGTTATCAGAAAAATCAGGTTTTAATGAATGCTTGTCAATTACAACATTTTCTAAAACTGCACCAGATTTTATAGCGTTCCAAATTTGTGGTTCTGCTTCTTCAGTAAGATCAATACATTTAGCATAACAACCACCTTCAAAATTAAAAACTCCTTTGTCAGACCAACCATGTTCATCATCTCCAATTAACATTCTGTCTGGATCTGCTGAAAGAGTTGTCTTTCCAGTTCCAGATAATCCAAAAAATAATGCAGTATCTCCATCTTTTCCAATGTTCGCAGAGCAATGCATTGGGAAAACTCCCTTTTCGGGCAAAATGAAATTCATTACACTGAACATTGACTTTTTCATTTCTCCTGCATATTGAGTTCCTCCAATTAAGACAATTTTACGAGTCAAATCAATTAAAATAAAGACATTAGATTTTGTGCCATCTACTTCCGGTATGGCTTCAAAATCATTAATGCACATTATTGTAAATTCAGGTTCATGATTTTCTAGTTCATCTTTAGAAGGTCTGATGAATAGTTGTTTTGCAAAAAGATTTTGCCAAGCATGATCATTAATTACTCTAATTGGCAATCTGTTTTCTTTATCAGCACCCACAAAACCATCAAAAACAAACAATTCTTTTCCAGAAACGTGTTTCTTCATTTTTTCAAGTAGTTTTTCAAATTTTCCACTTGGAAACTGATGGTTAATGTTTCCCCAATCTACTGAATCATGAGTTAGATCATCATATACAATAAAACGGTCATCTGGAGATCTGCCTGTAAATGCCCCAGTTTTAACAGAAAGGGAGCCAGTAGAAGTGACGATTCCTTCATTTTTCTCTACTGCTAATTTTACCAAGTCTTCAGCTGATAAATTTCTGTGAATTTTTGATGGATTAATACCAAAATCAACAAGTTGAGAATTGAATTTATCAGTAATTGTAGGACCCATTACTTCCAGAATACTTTACCTCCAGTTATAGTGTAAAAATCTCTATTCATGAGATATTTCGATCCGCATAAAATATCCTTATTATGTCTTTTTTAGAGATACAGATCAGCTCCATTGAGGAACCTATTTATTCCAAAATTCAAGAGTGAATCTCATGCCGATCAATAAGGAAAAGTTGCTCAAAAGACAGGAAGCAAAAGAAAACAAGCCTGACTTTGTGCGACCAGAAAGTTGGAGATACGACAGAATCAAACCAAACTGGAGAAAACCAAAAGGGATTGACAATCACCAACGAAAACAAAAGTATCGAGGTCGGCCAGGTCTTGTTAAAGTAGGATATGGAGGACCAAAAGAATCAAGAGGACTGCATCCATCTGGATATACAGATAATTTAGTTTACAGAATAGAAGATTTAGAAAACTTGGATCCAAAAACAGATGGAGTTAGATTAGGACATAGTGTTGGTACTAAAAAAAGAAAAGAAATCATTGCACAGGCAATTGAGAAAAAATTTAAAATTTTTAATGCAAGGGTGAGTGCTAGTGGTAGTTAATCTTAAAGCAAAAAAAAGACTTGTAGCTAGAGTTACAGGTGTAGGAGTTCACAGAGTAAAATTTGATTCAGATCATTTAGATGACATAGCAGACGCAATTACCAGAGAAAACATCAGAAGCTTAATCACAGCAAATACAATTAAGATTGATTCCTTTAAGGGAACGTCGAGAGGACGAGCTCAACGTAAAAAAGAACAAAGATCAAAGAGAGGTACAAAACCAGGTTCAAAACACGGTAGAAAAGGAGCCAGAGTTGGTAAAAAAGAAGTCTATGTCAAAAAGGTTCGTTCATTGAGAAGACTTCTAAAGATTGCAAAAGACAGAAAAGAATTAACAAATCCTGAGTTCTGGTCTATTTACAAAAAGGTAGGCGGCAACACAGTAAGGGATAAAGATCACTTAAGACAATTAATGCAAGAAGTCATAGATAAAAGAAAAGATTAGAATCGATAAATTCGTTTTTTAAAATCAATAATTTTTCCATCTTCAATCTCGAGACCTTCTTTAGCAAGCATATTGCTTTTGACTTTAGAGCCATAAGCATAACCACCTACTTTTCCATCAGATTTGACAACTCTATGACATGGAATAATTACAGGATAAGGATTTTTGTTCATTACATTTCCAATTACTCGTTGACCGTTTTCAAGTCCTACTGCTTTTGCCAATTCACCATATGTAGTGATTTTACCTTCAGGAACTTCCAAAAGTTTTTTGTAAATTTTTTTCTCAATGCTCACAGTTTAACAACCTCCAAATCTGTTTCAGATACCAAATCAAGAATTTTTTGTTTATGTTTTCCCATACCTGCCCAATCCAATAAAGCAAACTTTGCTGTTTTGTTTCTATTAATTATATGAGAAAACAATTGTTCATCTACAAATTCTAGTGCATGTTTTGGGGCAACTGTACCAAGCGCATAATCTCCTTTTAGTAGTTCTTTTGTAAATTTTTCAGGATAATGAGTACCGCCAAAGCATATTGCTGTTGGATATGTTTGTCGTTTAGTAGTTAGTACCTGATGTACTTTGTCTGCAATTGAATTACATAAATCTACATCATTCCATTGTTTTGGTGTAGTTCCAATTTCAATAAAGATCGTAGGTTTGCTTAGTGCAGTTGGGCCATGATGAGTAGCTTCAATTGTAATCTGAAAATCAGAAAACTCCGATTTGTGATCCCAGAGTGTTTTCAAATATTCTTTTTGCAAACTAGGATAGGGAACAGCCACTTGTTTATTATTACCTCCAAATTTTGCATCAGAAAAATTTCCTGTGCTATGACAAGTAAGTGCCAATACTCCAGATTCTGCAGCATGTTTTGACAAGAAAACAAATCCATCGTAATCATATTTTTCTTCCAACCAATCTGCTGAAATTGCAGGAGTTGTAATTTCCAATAGATCATAATGCGTGCCGCGATAAATTTCGCCATCTTTTTTCATCTTTCTTATCAAAAACTGTGCCATGTTATGGCCAGCTGGGTCATCTTGATAAGCTACCAGTAAATCCATTAGATAAGAGATATAAGGACACTTTATTAATTTCCACCAATGAATCCGAGACAAACTTTGAAGAATATGGCAAATACTCTAAAAATGGCCAAAAAGCCAGACAGTGATGAGTATAAACAACACTTGCGACTAGTTATGTTAGGAATAGGTGCTGTTGGCGCCATTGGGTTTGTTATACAGTTTGTCTTTTCTGTGATTACATTTGGTAGATAAAATTGTCT
>JAWVZS010000091.1:0-4711 GCA_033722055.1 Nitrosopumilaceae archaeon | reverse complement strand
GGAGTAGTTGAAAATTTCAATAGAGGGACTACACTAGACATTATAATTTCGGGACCAAACAACTTCATAAAAGAAACTGAAACTTTGCCTGCCACTACTGGGGAGTTTTCAACTAGCTTGATTTTAGATACAGAATGGGAAAAAGGAAGCTATGATATTGTTGCAAACTACAGAGGAAACCAAATTGGTTCTGTGTCCTTTACAATTTCAGAAATAGAGACAGTAGAAGTCAAAGGAATATCAACTGTTGGAATAATTGATGTTGAAAAGGATGCATATACCATAACATCAGATAGGACTATTGTTGAAATATCAGGTGAGGTATTCAACTACAAAAAAGACATTCCAATTGTGTTTACAATATCAAAACCCGATAATACTACGGGTGAGTTTTCTGTAAATCCAAAACGAGATGCTAGTTTTGTGGCTAGAATAACAATGACGCCTGAATGGCCTCAGGGATCATACAAGGTAACAGCTACATATGATGAAAAAGAGCTTGGCGTAGTAGCATTTATTGTATCAAAATCTAGTATAAGCGAATCAGGTCAAGTAATTTCTATTCCAGATTGGATTCGCAATAATGCAAGATGGTTTGCAGATGGCACCATAACAGAATCAGATTTTACTAGTGGAATTGAGTTTATGATAAAAAATGGAATAATGAAGATTCCAGTTCAACAACAGTCTGTAGATGATTCTACTGCAACAGTGCCAGAGTGGGTCAAAAACAATGCAAGATGGTGGTCAGAAGGGATGATTTCAGATGATGATTTTGTGAAAGGAATTCAGTATCTGGTACAAAAAGGAATTATTAAAATTCAATAAAAACTATTTTTTAGAAAATGGATCTTCTCTTGATGCATGTTTTATTGTAACTACTTCTTCGGCAAACTTTTGATTCGGAATTACTATTCGTTCACCTTCATCAGTTAATGCTACAGTCTTGGTAAGATGTATTTCAATAATTGTTCCCTTTTCATCTTTTATTTTTACAATATCTCCAACATTTACTTCATGGCCAAAAAATAGACCAATTCCAGATGCAATATTTTTTAGCTGATGTTGAAATGCAATTCCCAAAAACACCATACCGACACCAATAGTAGTAATAATTTCTAAGGCAAATTCAATTAAACCAAAATTTATTGCAAGATAACCAGCTTCAGAAACTGCAATGACAATGGTAATGATTCCAATTAGTTTCTGAGATCCTTCAAGATCTGAAAGTTTGTTATTTACAATTTTTCTAGTTATCATCACCATACCAAATGATATGGCAATTGAGATTACCATATACACAAAGCTTTCAAGGCCTTGAATCATATCGCAATAACATTATTCTAGATTATTAATCTTAGATAATCAGATAGTCGTAACACATTTCAATCTATGTTGAATCATCTATTGAAAGGATTACGCCTGATACAATAATTGGAACGGAGGGCATGTAATTTGTTTGAGGAAATAATTTACTCCATATTTCAGGACCCTTTGATTCTAGTATAATTTTTGGTGGCCCAAATTTTTTGTGTTTATATTTGAAAAAGTATGTCTTGTGTAGTCGAGAATAAAGATGAATTAATGATTTTGAAGATTGGCTATGATCATTACCAAATACAGTTAGTAGAAATTTAATGTCAACAGGTATACTGTCTAATGGTATTTTTCTGTTCCCAGAATGATAAAGCGAATAATCTAAAGTTACAATTCTTTCTATATCGTAAAGAAACACAGATACTTGTTTATCATTATAATTAGATACAGGATCTTGAAATACTACTTTATAGGATGGAAGTATTTTCGTAATCTCTTTACCTACTTCCATTAAAATATTGCCAACTATATCCTGATTTTTCATAATTATTGAATCAAAACTATATCATAAATATTTTCCAAGAGTTAATACATAATTTGAAAAATCAACGATTCCTTACAAATTTTGATAAACAAAACAACAAAAAAATTCACTATGATAAAATAATCATTTTATTCTAAAAATCAATTATTTTTCTAACAAATAGTTCAGTGCTTGATCAATAGATTCTACTCCGATTACTTTCATTCCAAATTGTTCCTCAGTTATTGGTGAAATTGGTTTGGTTTCAAGCTGACATGTACGATAGATAATAGAGCCTTTTATTGACTCTTGACAAGATTCAATCACGGTCATGTCTTGATTTTTGGGTACAAGAAACAATTTAGCACCCGACATCCCCGCAGCTTTAGCTTTTTCATATATACCACCAACTTTTCCTACTTTATTACCATCCTCAATAGTACCAGTAATTACAACGTCATCTTGTACGTTCATTCCACTAAGCTCTGAAATTAACAATACTGCCATTGCAGCTCCTGCACTATGACCATCTACAGATGTTAGTTTAGAATCATTATGTGCAGAAATTGAAAAAATAATGTCTTTATCAGATAGATCGACTTCAAGATATTTTTCACTTGCTTTTACTGCAGCACGTGCAGAATTTTGAAACTCTACACCAGTGGGAATTTTGGTATCTACAAGAACATTACCCGTACCCTCTCTTATTGATATTGAAATATCCATGTTTGTTCCTTCGTATACAGTTTTTTCAAAAAAACCATCATGTATCAATACCGGCATTACACCAACAGAAGTAATGGATTGTGAAGGATATGGAGAATAATTAGATAAATTAATAGAATGCTGCGCGGTTTTATTTTCATTTAAGATATTTTTTTTGGATAGAGATATTTGATCTTGGAAATTTAAGATTTTTAGATTATGAACTGAATCTAAATTTTCCATTTCTAATACAAATACTACATTTAACAAAAGTGAAATAGTCAAACATAAGGCAATAACAATATTAACTTGCAATTTTCAAATTACCTCTTATTTTAAAAAATTCATCTTTTGATAAATCAGCTTCATCTAGTAAATGGTTCACTAATATTTCGGGCACCACGTTGAGTTTTGGTATTTTGATATTTTTTGACTTTCTTTGCAGATATACATACCATTTTTCTTCACCAATTACTTCAAATCCTTTTGATTTTAGCACATCAACTAACATGTGCCAGCTAATTTTACTGACATTTACGGTTTGAAGCATAACACATCACCTCCAACAAAGAGTGTGGAGTAGGACGAGGCTCCACACTCAGATGCAGGTAAAAAGGCGCAATTGCATAGTGATGGGCAATATTCTGAGATTACTGGAATTGAGCAATTGAAAGTATGTCGATGTTCTGCAATCATACACATTTGATATAAACAAGAATATAGTTAAATCAATGTCAAGTCAGTTGTTGACCAGTAAATTTCTTACATGAACTTAACAAATAAGAGAAAATCAATCAATTCTATACATGAACATCCAACAATGTGTTCCCAAAATCCTAGAAAATAGAAGATCCATGGTTGCAGTAATATTGGGAATAGCTGTAATCTGTGGAGTATTGATTGCTATCCAATGGGATGACATTACTAAATCAGGCGGATTTCTTGACCAAATACAAATATTGAATCCATTGGAGATGTTTAGACAAACCTCAGCTCAACCCCTAGAAATTACTAATTCCATTGAAGAAGGTTTGCCTAAATTCAGTATAGAAGAATACCTTGGATATACAGCAATCAAACCATGAATATAGTTTTTTATTTTGATTTTTTCATTTTTGTTTCATTATAGCTGCTAGAATCGTTCCAGTAATATCTGAAAAAATCTAGTGCCCATTCATGAAAGTCTACATCATCTCCAAAAAAAGCCTCGGCCAGATCAGGCTCTCCATCTACGTCTGGAAACGATATCAGAGCTGCCTTGTCTGTAACTAAAACTGATGTATGAATTGTTTTTCTTGATCGCCTTTCTATTTTTCCATCCTGAATATACTTGTCCAGATTCATCTCTTTGTGAAGTTGTTCTCTACCTTCAGGAAGTATACATGTAGATGCCAAAAGGTAACTGATTGGAACTTCCTGTTTTAGTTTTTCAAGTAAAACTCTTTCAAGATCTAATATAACTTCAGAAGTTGCAAGATAGACAAATTCTTCTGCTTCTCGGCATATTTTTTTCCATGTCTCAAGTATACTTCCTAATCCTTTTACATATTGGGCTTTTGCAAGCTGGCCTATTCGCATTTTGAATTTTTTTGGCATGTTTCCCAGATTATGAGTCTTAAAGTATGGCATGTTCTGAGAAAGAAAAATTATTGATGGAATTTGTGAACATATGGTTTCTCCAAATTCTGTTAGTGAATAGTTGCCATCAAGATCACGAATAATCAAATGACCATCTTCCAACCTAGAAAAATTTCTGTAAACCTCCTGTTTTGTTGAATCAAACTCTTTTACTAGTTCTGCTGGTTTTGATTTTTTTTCTTGGAGTTTATATAAGATTTGAAGCCTTTGTATGCTTGATAATTCCAAGAAGTTATGAGAAGCCGTCTCAAAAATGTCTTTTTCTGCCATGTAATTCCAGTTTCATATAATATACTGGGTAAGATAAAAAAATTGTGAAAATATCAGATTATCAGGTAAATGGTAAGAGTTCTTTATTGGCATCCAACTCTTGCAGTCGTTCTTTGGAATTCTTTTCAGATTTTTTGGAAGGCATTTGCGGGTTCATGAAAAACTAGTGGTAGGTTTTACTTATAGATACAAGTCAAGTAAGGAGCTGAAAAGTAAAGTCGCTTATCCACCTTAGTAAATAATTCTAGTTTCAGATAT
>JAWVZS010000090.1:0-4736 GCA_033722055.1 Nitrosopumilaceae archaeon | reverse complement strand
CGTTTTGATGTAGATTGTAAAATACCACTGCGTTTAGGCTCCGCTATCCCCTCGCTCAGTTCCATAGACTGGTTAAAAAAACTGGAGTAAATAAGACTTATGACGGACTCATTTTTTCATCTTTTTGATCTATTTTTGAGAAAAATAGGATCTATTTTTCAGAAACATCTAGAGAAAATTCTGATGTTGATAATGTTTGTCCACATGATGGACATTTACAGTCATAAGGATTCATGACATCTTTTAATGACTTTAGCATTTTCATGTTGCTTATTTTTTCTCCACATTTTCCACATGTAACTTCAGCTGACATAAAGTAGAACAAGTTACTAAATTAATTAAAAACCGATTTTGAAACTTTTTAATAATTAGCCAAAAAAAATTACTGCTTTTCTATGATAAGACCCCGTTCATCATATCCAGTAACCTTAGCTTTGGTTCCAACTGGAAGATCTGCTGGAGAAGCAATACCACCCATAAATCCAGATATTCTTAGAGCAGAATTATCTAGTTGCATTACAACAAATGCATATGGAGTATACTTTTCAAATCCTGCAGGGGCAACGGTGATTATTGTATAGGTTGCAATCGTGCCTGTACCATCAAGAAACTCATTGTCAAATTCCTTACTTCCGCACTTTTGGCAAAAATATACAGTAGACATGTGACGATAGCCACATTTTTTACATTTATGAACTAGAATCTTTCCTTCTTTTGCTTTTTCCACAAATAGTTGTTTTACTGACATTTTACACACTTTGGAACAAATGAACTGCACAGCTTGCGCCAGTTGCACCAAAGTTGTGAGTCAAACCAATTTTTGCATTTTTTACTGTTCGTTGACCAGCTTTACCTGTAAGTTGATCATATACTTCAACAACTTGTCCAACACCTGTTGCACCAATAGGATGACCTTTTGATTTAAGACCACCGGAGGGATTAATTGAAATATCAGAATTTAATTTTGTTCTGTCTTCTCTTACTGCTTCAACACCTTTTCCTTTCTCAAAGAATCCTAAATCTTCTGTATCAACAACTTCTGCAATAGTAAAGCAATCATGAACTTCTGCAAAGTCAACATCTTTTGCAGTAATGCCTGCCATTTTGTATGCAGCTTCAGCTGCAATTTTAGTACTTGGAATAGTTGTCATGTGTTCACGTCCTTGTAAAGCTGCAGGTGAACCACCTCGTCCAGAACCAATAACTTCAATATAATCTCCACCATGTTCTTTTGCAAATTTTTCAGAACATAAAATTACAGAACTTGCACCATCAGAGAAAGGACAGCAATCATACAATTTTAGTGGACTTGCAACAACTGCAGAATTCATTACATCATCAATTGTAATCTTTTTTTGAAGATGAGCTTTTGGATTTAATATTCCATTTTCATGATTCTTTACAGCGACTCGGGCCAAGTCTTCTTCTGTTGCTTTAAATTCAGTAAGATAAGCTCTTGCCATTGATGCAAACAATCCTGGAAATGAAGCTCCAGCGGAACCTTCATAGAAAAAGTCTGAACAATATGCAAAGTATGTAGTTGTCCATTCTGTTCCAGTATGAGTTACTTTTTCAACTCCTGTAACTAATAGACAATCATAAAATCCTGCTGCAACATTTGCATATGCTTCTCTAAATGATACAGAACCACTCCCACAGGCAGACTCTATTGATAGAGATGGTCTTTCAGGTATGCCTAGATTACTCATAATTACTGGTCCTAGATGAACTTGTTTATCAGCTACACCAAATACATTTGATATGTAGCCTGCCTTTACATCCTTTGGATCTATTCCTGCACTTTCAATTGCAGCTGCAGAAGACTGTATAGTAATATCAGAAATACTATCTTCTAATTTTCCATATTTGGTGCTTCCTGCGCCAAGAACACAAACCTTTTCCACAAATGTCGCTGACTCTATTCCCTATAAAAATCGTTTAGTAGTTTTATCACATAGAAATGGTAAGAAAAATGAGAACCATACAAGTGAGGAAAGTAAAGTTGAGACATTCTGTAAAAATTACAAAATCAAACACAAAGATGCTGAGAAATGAATTAAAACAATACCTAGATCAAAATGGGTATCTTTCTTGGTCAGAAAAAAAGAAAAAGTATCTTCTTTTGGGAACAAACACGCCAAAGGATGGTTTGGTGGATTGTCCTGTTTGTAAAATAGGTCAGCTAATGGTGATTCGCTCAAAAACAACTAAAAAAAGATTCATGGGTTGTTCAAATTATTATGGAGGGTGTAAAGCATCATCTCCATTACTTCAAAAAGCAAATCTTAGAGCAACTAAAACACCATGCAAGGAATGCTTTTGGCCAATGATTATTTTCCGTTATTCAAGAAAACAAAAATGGACTAAACAATGTTCTAATCTAAACTGTTTTACAAGAAAACCTAAAGATCAAGTTTAGGATAAAGATCGGTTCTTCTATTTTTCAATAATGGTAAAACTTTGCGTATTTGTTTTACTTTTTTTATGTCAATATCCACATAAGATATTCCTTGTTTCTTTTTCATATCAAGTAAAATGTTACCAAAAGGATCAACAACTAGACTTCGTCCACAGTAAATATTTCCAACTTGATCTGGTGCAACAACATAACAACCGTTTTCTATAGCACGTGTTTTGTTTATTGTAATCCAGTGTTCTTCTTTTCCTTTACCTTTAACCCAAGCAGAAGGAGCAACTAAAATTTCAGAACCGGCATTTGCAAGTATTCGTGACATTTCTGGGAATCGTAAATCATAACAGATCATCATTCCCATTTTTCCAATTGAAGTTTTTGTTGGATTTGTGATTTTTTTTCCTGCAACTAATTTTTTTGATTCTTTGAATCCTAATGCATCATATAGATGGATTTTTCTATATTTTGATATAATTTTTCCAGTTTTATCAATCAAAAATGCTGTATCATATACTCTATTTTTCTTTGAGCTTTTTTCATAAAAAGTTCCTACGACTTGAATTTTATTTTCTTTTGCAGCGTTACAAATTTTTGAAACAAAATTTCCATTTATTGTTTCAGATTCTTTAGCTAGTTGATTGGGTGTTTGAGAAGAAGCAGTATAAAACATCATAAATTCTGGAAAAGCACAAAGTTGTGCTTTTTTATCAGATGCTTTTTGAATAAATTTTAGTATTTTATTGAGATTAATTTTCTTGTTTGTGGATGCCTTGAATTGTACTATAGCAATTTTTGTCATAATTTTATTGTATTAATTTAGAATAAAAGCATACATAATCATTAATGATGAAAAATTAAATCATAAAGAAAAATTAAAGCTGGTTTCCAGCTAGAAACCAATTTTCTTTTGGGTTTTCATCGAAGACTACAATTACATGATTTTCTTTTGTTTTCAAAATATCAACTGCTGCTTTTGTAATTTCTTTTGCATATTGATCTTTTTGTTCTTGTGTTCTTCCAGGATACATTGATACAGTAATCAATGGCATAATGTTATTCAATTAATCAATCATTTATTTTTTCAGGCTGAAAAAATTAGTTGTAACTAATTAGACTAGTCTAATTTTCACATGATTTAAATCAATTTACAGAAAATCAGTTACTTATGAGAATTGATTCATGCAGAAAATGTGGAACAGAGATGGAAATTTACAAAATTTGTTCTGTTTGCGACAAACCAATTCAATTCCATTGTAAAAATTGTAACCAAGAGACAGACATTCAGATTCACAAAAATGTAATGTGTTAATTAGTAATCAGGTCTCCAACCGTATCTTGTACCATAAGTAAACTCTGAGCTATGTGTTTTCTTGTACAAGTATCCTGTAGCTAATCCAACAACAAACCCACCAATATGAGCTAAATATGCAACTCCGCCTCCTGCTACACCAAATCCTCCAATAAAGAATGGTAGCAAATTTTGAAAAATTAACCAGAAAGGAAGAAACCACTTTGCTTGGATGTGTAGCATTCTCCAAAAGAAACCAAGCATTAGAAATGTCATAATTTTTGTTCGTGGAAAAATAACAAGATAAGCGCCAAGAATTCCTGAAATTGCACCAGATGCACCAACAGCAGGAATTGCACTACTAGTATCGCCCATTATGTGAATCAATCCAGCTAAAATTCCCCAAACTAGATAAATTGCAAGATATTTTGCTCTACCAAACTTTAATTCAATATTATCACCAAATATCCACAAAAACAACATGTTACCTCCAAGGTGCATAAGTCCACCATGTAAGAAAATGGAACTAATCAGTGAAACATAAGGAGTAGGAGGACATTCAACTCTTATGGGTCCTGCACCAAAATCTACATTGAAATTGGTATTTCCCATTATACAGCTTGGAACAGCTCCCCAATCATAGAACATAGAAAATGCTTGTTGATTTGTAAAATCAAAAAATTGGCCAGTAATTCCTACTTCAAAAAAGAAAACCAACACATTCATTGCAATTAATGCATAAGTTACCTTAGGTTTCCATCCTGGCGGGTGAGGGTTTTCATCACGTAATGGAAGCAATCATCAGTCTTGATTAAAATTTGTATAATAAGATTATTGGAATAAAAATACTAGACCTGAATTATTCCTTTCTCAATTAAGAATTGTAAACCTTGGACAAATGTATTATCATCTATTTGATCATCGGCCCACCAGCCAGCATTATTTTTAATCCATGAAGGAATTTGTTGGGTAGAATTTTCTTCTGACTCAGTTTGAGGAATGACTATTATTTTGTTTTGAATCAAAAATTCGATG
>JAWVZS010000089.1:0-4754 GCA_033722055.1 Nitrosopumilaceae archaeon | reverse complement strand
TTTTGGCAATGCTACATTTCTAACAAGTGATTCTGGTTCATCCGATGTAAAAGACATAATCATGGAAAAATTGCCAAAAACTATTCTATTATTTACAACAGCAACTATCATCATATCAATAATTGGTATTTTGTTAGGAGTGTTATCTGGCAGCAAGATAGGATCTAAAGTAGATAGGGTTACGTCAAGTTTTGCAGTAATTAGTTCTAGTTTTCCAGTATGGTGGATTGGTATGTTAATGATATTCTTATTTGCATTTGTTTATCAGGTATTTCCTGCAAGAGCTACTCCAGACATTTCTCCAAATGAAGAAGGATATTTTCTTGCGTTACTATACCACATGACATTACCACTTATCACAATTGTTCTGATAGGATTCGGTGCATGGGCATATCTAGTTAGGAATTTTATTGTTGGAATTATGCAAGAAGATTTTATTTCTGCAAAAAGAACCATGGGTGTTTCTAGAAAAAAAATTCTTTACAGACATGCTTTGAAGAATGCCGCTCCACCAATTGTTACGATACTAGCTCTTAGTCTATCAGGTTCCCTAGGTGGCGCAATAATTACAGAAGCAGTATTTGATTGGCCAGGAATGGGAAGATTGTACTTTGAGGCAATTTCGGTAATGGATATGCCTGTAATAATAGGCGCAACATATGTTCTGACAGTTTTCTTTTTGGTTAGCATATTTGTTGCAGATTTACTGTATGGATATTTTGATCCAAGAGTGAGGACTGGAAGTTGAGCAGTGTAACTCCAAGTGAAATTAAAGAAGAGTTTCTTAAAAGCAAAATTGGAATTGCTGGTATCATAATTTTATCAATTTTAATTCTAGTCTCAATAATTGCTGCAGTTGCTATACCAATTGAGACATTTCAGGAATGGAATAATCCAAATGAATGGATTCTCCTACCAAAAACTGCAATACCGGTTTGGGTAAATTATTTTCAAAGTGAAAAAATTCCAGAACATAAAGTACTAAACAATCCCACAGTACAACTAGACAGTACAGGTGAAATATCATTTGTTTCAAATCAATTTGGATTAAATTACAATTATGATGACTATCCAAGAGATTTCATTTATGACTTTAAAGCTAATTATGTAAATTCGCCAATGTTACAATTTTCAGTTATTAGACCAGATGGGTTAAAACTAGAATTATTAACTACTTCTTTACCATATTCACAAAATGAAATAACTCATGCAGAAAAAATATTTTCTACAGATAATACTATCAAAAAAAACCTAATGTTACAGTCGGATATTTTTGAGTTCCCAATAGACAAAATGTCAGCTGAAGACATTATTTTTTCTCAGACAAACCAGCACATTCCATTAAAGGGAGAGTATGTCTTTCAAATAATTTTGTACGGAGTAGAGAATCAAAATAAAATAATAGATTCACAATTAATCATCGGCGGAAAAGCATTTGGAATAATGGGAACAGACGAATTAAGACGGGATCTTGCGCTAGGATTACTTTGGGGGACACCACTTGCATTATTCATAGGACTGGCAGTGGCAATTGGTTCTGTAATTATTGGCTTAATTTATGGAGTATATGCAGGATACAAGGGAAAACTAACAGACGAGGCAATGATGCGTGGAAATGATGTAATCTATGCATTACCTGCACTGCCATTTTTAATCATTTTAGCTGTTACAATCAGCAATAGTATTTTTGTAATGATTGGATTTTTAATGATTTTTGGATGGGTGGGAATAGCCAAAGTTGCAAGGAGTATGTCGCTTCAAATTAAAACAAAAGGATATGTGGAAGCAGCAAAAATGATGGGTCAGAAAAATTCAAAGATAATTTTTAGGCACATATTACCACAGTTACTACCATATGCATTTGCAAGTATTGCAATATCAGTTCCTGCTGCAATTACTACAGAAGCAGGACTTAGTTTTTTGGGGTTAGGTGATCCATCATTTCCAACTTGGGGACAAATTTTACATGATGCCAATACATATGGTGCAGCACCAAGAGGTCTTTGGTGGTGGATTATGCCGCCAGGAGTAATGATAGCAATTACTGGTCTAGCATTTGTATTCATTGGTAATGCTCTTGACTCTATTGTAAATCCAAAATTAAAGAGATAACTATAGTTGAAACTTGCGTATGATATCTATAGCAGAGCTGTTTAGCTTTATAGTATAAGTAGCAGCATTAGGATCGGTGGCTTTTTGTTCTCTTAGTTTTTCTGCAAATTCAGTCTTTTCTTGTTCTGTTTCACCTGCCTCGTGAGAACACAGTGTAAATGCCTTTAGATTGAGATTATTTTCTAGTAAATAAGAAATGAATTTTTTGTAATTTTCAGTATCATTCCATGGAATGTTTTTTTCATTGCATGCTTCAATCCAAACATCAATGGAATTATGAAATATTACCTGTTGTCGAAGTTTCTCCAGTGACATGATCTAAAACTAACTAAAAGTCTGCCCGTTGCATTTTAGAGCCACAGCGTGGGCATGTTCCACCTTTGTGTTTGTTGTTACAAACAAGGCAAACATACTTTACACTACTACCAGAACTTCCGGATCCCATTCCAAAGAATCCACCGCTTCCGGTTCCTTCAGAGCCACCATATCCCCTCATACGGTTCATGTAACGACGTCGCAACATCAAGGGAAATGCAATAAAGATTGCCAATGCAGCTGCCAAACCATACGGGAATGGTAAAACCATTTGAAGTCCTATGCTAATAGCAAGTGAGGCAAATAAGAAAATCAGATAAATCTTATAATTGAACAATTCAATGAAACTACCGTCAAAAACCTTATAAAGTTTTGTTAGATTTTGTCATAATTCTAAAACTTTGTAATTTACTCGATAGATAATTTGATTTGATTTCCTTTACTGTCCCAGGCAAAAAGATCATCGTCATTATATGGAGACTTTATGATAAGTGAAACCAGTCCAAAAAAATTAATCAAATCAGTATTAGATGGCTCAGCTGAACCACTTGGATGAGAATGAACAGTACCAACATAACTCATATCAAATGGAAGAAAAGAATGTGGAAATCCTGCAAAAGTAGGACCAGAATGATCAAATGGAGGTATTACAAGCCCATCTACAAAAATTGTTCCCTTTTTAGATTTTCCTTTTAGGATTAAGATGCCCTCATTAGGATGCTTCATTTTACAATAAGAGATAATCCCATTTAGTGTATCTTGTTTTACTATGACTTGTCTTTCAAATTTCTTTTTTTTAAACAGCAACTTAAACACGTATTTTATGAAACCATAATTTTAATCCTAATTGGAAAGAATGTATTTAGTATTTGAGAATTTTTGAAGTTCATCTTGAATTGATTTTTTAAGATTAGGAATGGATGTAGTAGCAGTATCAATGTATTCCTCAGTTCTAGACAATTTTATTTCAACTTCTTCTTTTTTGGTGCGTAAATGTTGTAAAGTCTGTTCCAATTCATCTAATTTCTTTGGTTTTACAGAAGATGCTTGTGTCAGAAGATCATTTTTTGATGAATTATGTTTAGATATTTTTGAAATGTAGTCGTCTAGTTTTTCAACAGTTTCAGTTAGCATAGACATAGTTTTTTCAACATCCTTTACTGAAATTGAACCAGAGGTAATTTCTTTTCTAATGTTTTCAAGAATAATTATTATAGAATTTTTATTTTCGTTATTAATAACACTAATTGGATCAGAAATTAGATTTCTTAAAATTATTTTTTGATCTTTATCTATAGCAGCAACATATTCATATCTATTGAGAGGTCTCGAAATTTTTGTAAATTGTAAATCAATTTCATTTTTTAGTTGGGATTTTACTCTTTCAAGTTCAGATAAGTCATCTTTTAGTTTCAAATATTGATGGTATTGATCAGATTCTTTAATTTTTGCAATATCAGAAAGTTTTGTCTTAATTTCAGCTTCAATTTTTTCATGCTCTGATTTAAGCTCATTTTTTTTCGTTAAGTTACCAGAAACTTCTCGTTCATATTCATTTAGTTTGTTGTAATTGTTAACAATAGATTCTGAATAATCTTTTGTGGTGTCATAATTTTTAATTAAAGTTTGAATTTCCTTGTGACTTTGATTAATGTCTTCTAGAATTTCTTTTAGTTTATCAGCATATTTTTTTGCAAAAATATGAATGACTCGAGTATGTCTGCCAAGCGCATCACCTATTTTTTTTAATATTTGATTTAGTAATGTATTGACTTGATTTACATCATCAACATTAGACACAGAAGGAAGTTCTTTAATTTCCTTTTTCATTATTTCAATTACTTGTTTTTTGCCTCGCACAACGATAATTCGAAGATGTTTATCAATATCATCTACCTTTAGATCATCTTTCTCTAGTTCCTTTGTTATCTTGGCTAATTCTTTGATTTGAGGATTGATTTTTTTAATAAAAAATGAGACTTCGGAAATAAGTTGTTTTTCTCTTAAAATCACTAAATCTTTAACAGTTTTTGGAACATCATCTATAGGAATAGTTTTTGTAGTAGGTATTGGTTCAGTTTTTTTCTCTTGTTTCTTTTTTCCCCATCCAAATACCATTTTTTTTAATTAATTATTGGGGATTAAATGTGTTAGAGCGTTAAAATTAAAAATCAACCAGTTTTGAGTAATTTGTGAGAAGTTCAAAGACTCATCATACTGGCACAGTTAAAAAATCAATTACTATCAATAAACCAAAGCAGATAGTATGGAAAAAAATTAGCAATATAGTTAATCTGCCAGAATGGTTAGTCGATGTCAAAAAAACC
>JAWVZS010000088.1:0-4824 GCA_033722055.1 Nitrosopumilaceae archaeon | reverse complement strand
GAGTAATCCAAATTCCATTAAAACTATTGCACTTACAGGTACTGCAGTAATTGCCAAAGCCAACGAAACAAACAGGGAAGATAACAATGATTGTTCCAATAACTGCATTACTTGAAAGACCGAAATGAATGGAATTACAAAAGCAATTATTGAAAGTATGATTGCTTTTTTTCCTGCTTTCTTTACTTCCTCTGGATGTAATTCCAATCCGGCAATAAACATTAGAAAAAATACACAAAGATCAATGAATACCAAAAAGGATTCGTCAGTATGTACCAAATTTAATAGCGAAGGACCAACTATGACACCTGCCAAAAGGTGACCAACCATTGCAGGAATTTTAATTCGTTTGAATACTTCGCCTAGTGCAATGGCAGAAAGCAATAACACCAATATGTGAAATACAAATTCCTCTGCCATAGAGTGAATTTTTCTTATTGGTAATAATTTCTACCTTCTGTTGATTCTTTATAAAGTAAAATTTATGCAGAGTAATTTGATCTTCTATCAAATCGTATTGGGATTTAATAACTTGTCAGAGCACTATCAGTATGAAAAGAGTTCTAGTTCCTCATGATAAATCAAAAGCATCTGATTTTGCCGTTGAGAAGGCCGCGGAACTTTGCCAAAAATTGCAGGCCAAACTTTTTCTCCTTACAGTTATTGGTTCTAAAAATAGCACCGCCGGAATGTCGTCTAGTTTGGCTCAAGAATAGCTTGACGAACTTGATGTTAAAGCCATGACATATTTGGAAAAAATAAAAAAATCCGTATCAAAAAATAATGTCCAAATAAGCATTCATACAATCAGAGATCCATCAGAATCTCGTGGGATAAACCGTTTTGTAAACGAGAATAAGATTGATCTAATTGTTATTGTACCGAGAAGGGGTAACAGATGGAAGAGAGCAATATTTGGTGGAATTACTTCAAAACTTCTTAAAAATTCAAACTGTCACATAATGGTTTTAAAAAAACCAAAGTACAAAAAATTATGAATTTCTTTAGCAGGCATATTTGCCATCAGATAACATGCCATAATAGCAAATTATGTGTAACTAATCGTGTTTAGAGGGTTTTACCACCATTACCGGACAGCTTGCCTTGGCCATTACTCCTGATGCAACGCTTCCCAAAACCAATTTTTTAAAACCGGATCTTCCATGGGAACCCATTATGATTAAATCAACATCATTTTTTTCTGCATAAGAAAGAACACCATTCACCTTGGAATCATTGTGTATGATGTTTGTTAAAACATTGATGTTATCTATGTCCTGAGATTCCTTTATTTTGTTAAGATCATCTTTTGTTTTATCGTCTATTTTTTCAGATGCTTCCTGGGCTCTAGAATAATTCATTCCGGTAGTATCAATCTCGCTTCCAATTACTGTCAACAATGTGATATTTGCATCAAATTTTTGGGCAAACTTTATTGCTTTTTCAAATGCCACATCTGCAAACTCAGTAAAGTCGTATGGAACAAGTATGTGTTTAATCATCTTAACCATACTTGCCGTATTCGTTTAAAAAATATTACACATTATACAATATGATGTACTCGTTTTATTGGTAGTTATGCAATTCTTTGATGTCAATCATTTAACAATAGTTACAGAACACTTTGCTTGTTGTGATACTGAAGTAGAAGTACTGCCTAACAGAATTCGGGCCAACTTTCCCTTTCCGTTACTGCCTATCATAATATGATCAATTTTTTTCTCTTTGGCATAATTTAATATCTCCTCTGATGGTTTTCCAAGTAATAGTATTCTATCATATGATATTCCTTCTTTTTCCAGAATCTTGGAGTTTTTTTCAAATATTTTCATTCCTTCCTTTTGAGCTTTAGTAAGAGAATTTTCAATTACAGTATTGCTTTTAATGCCTCGTTTAGACACGCCTATTTGGCTAGGTTGTATGGAGCTTACTACAAAATGAGATTCTATCACATGAATTAGAAAGACTTTGGAGTTGAATTTTTTTGCAATTTTTATTGCTTGGTTCAGGGCTTTTTCAGAATACTTTGAACCATCCAAACAAACTAGTATCTTTTTCATATACAGATATAGTAGATTTTCATGATTGAAAAATTCTTCTTGTTATCATAATCAAACTCGCACAAACCAATCAATTATACACTGTTCAGTTTGCTAACTTTGAGAAAAATACCGATCAAACTGAGCATATAATACTGTAACCTAAGGTTATGCAAAAATTGTGGGAAACTATTAATGTGTTTTAAGAATGCAGACATGCATGCAAGAAGCAGCAAGAGCAGAAAACGAAAAAATTTTCACAGATGTTAGAGAAGTTGAAATTACACGTGCCATAGCTAACGAATTTCACGAGGTATTAATTGACAGAGCCGACTCTGATGTTATTATTATTGGTGCAGGGCCAGCAGGATTAACAGCAAGCAGAGAGCTTGCAAATATGGGTTTTAGAGTCTTAGTTATTGAGCAGAATAATTACTTGGGCGGCGGTTTTTGGTTAGGAGGATATATGATGAATCCCGTAACTGTAAGAGAGCCAGCTCAAAAAATTTGGGACGAGCTTGGAATCCCATACAAAAAAGTCAAAGAGGGATTATACCTGACACCTGGCCCTCACGCAGTATCAAAATTAATTGCAAGTGCGTGTGATGCAGGAGTAAAATTTCTAAACCTGACAAAATTTGATGATTTAGTTTTGAAAAATGGCAGAGTTGCAGGAATTGTAGTAAATTGGATGCCAGTATCAGCTTTGCCACGCAACATAACATGTGTCGATCCTGTTGCACTAGAAGCTAAAATGATAATTGACGCATCAGGTCACGATTCTGTTGCAGTAAAAAGATTAGTAGATAGAGGATTAGTCGAATGGAAAGGAATGAATCCAATGTACGTAGATGAAGGAGAAGAGCATGTAGTTCACAAAACTGGTGAAGTATATCCAGGTTTAGTAATTGCAGGAATGTCAGTAACTGAAACACACGGTTTGGCAAGAATGGGCCCTACATTTGGTTCAATGTTGTTTTCAGGAAAAAAAGCAGCAGAAGTTACTGCTACCAAAATTAAAGAATCAGGAAGATAGATCATCTTAAAACTAAAATCAAGTTTAGTGTTTTATTCATCATATTATGAAAATCGAGACTGTTTTTCTATATGATGAACCAGCCGTATCTGAAATAAAAATAGAAAGATTAGCGGCATTTATCAAAAAATTATTTCCTGTAGATGTAAAAATTAGAAAAAATATTTTACAATATTCAGACATAAAAACTGCTCAGGAAGTTGCATCAACTAGAATTTTTAATCCACGAAAACCATATCAGAAACACAATCCTACTACAGATGAAGTAAAATTTGAAGAAGATAACATCATAGACACAACAAATACCGAAAATATTGTAATGTATGATGGATTCGAATTACAGCAAGTACTTGCAAAACTAATACCTCAAGAGGAATCAACCATAAAGCATTTTCACATATTATTTACAAACAAACTAACATGTACCTATGACTACAGCGATTATAGATATCATGGTAGAGCGTTAATTGCTTCAAACCCTACCATTATTTCGACTACAGGCATAATTGAAGCTCCGGCAAAACCAAGAGAATACTATTTGGAATTAATTGCAAATTATCAACAAGGACTCAACGTAGATACAATAAAAGAAAAGTACAAAGGGACTTACTTGGAATATAATGATCCAAGACTTTCAAAAGTAATAGAAGGATACTTGTTGCAAGCAATTTTGTATTATGAAACAGGAGAGCAGTTTTGTTCTGAGAAAAACTGTAGGCTATTCAATGCACATTGGCAAAAAGACTTACTATATTCACAAATTGACAATCCAAGAATTTGTCAAAGACATCAAAAAAAAATCCAAGGCATGACAATCACTTAAATTAATGATTTCGCTGAAAAAAAGACATGATGGCATCAGATTCTAGTGGATCAACAGTATTAGAAGATAAAGACGATTCACCAAAAATGCCAGACAAAAAGAAAACAAAATTTGATGTTATAATAATTGGCGCAGGACCTGCAGGATATACTGCTGGCATTTATTGTTCAAGAGCAGGCTATGATACAGTTATTTTATCAGGAATATTACCGGGGGGTCAATTAGTAAACACTACTGAGGTTGAAAATTATCCAGGATTTGAAAAAGGAATCATGGGCCCAGATCTCATGATAGAGATGAGAAAGCAAACACAAAGAATGGGAACTGTCATTATAGATGATGAAGCAGTAGATGTAGATTTTAGAAGAAAACCGTTCAAAGTTTTAACATCATCAGAAGAATATGAAGGAAAGGCAATAATTATTGCAACAGGTGCAAACCCAAGAAAATTAGGATTAGAAGGAGAACAAGTTTTTGGTGGAAAAGGAGTATCATACTGTGCTACATGTGATGGACCATTTTTTAGAAATCAGGAATTAGTAGTCGTTGGAGGAGGAGATTCTGCAGTAGAAGAGGCTACGTTTTTGACAAAATTTGCTACCAAAGTTCATCTAGTTCACAGACGAGACAAACTAAGAGCTAGCCAAGTAATGCAAGAAAGAGCTTTTGATAATGAAAAAATTCAATTTCATTGGGATTCTGAAGTATCAGACATAAAAGGAGACCAAAAAGTACAAGAAGTTATTTTAAAAAACTCAAAGAAAAATGAGAATGCAACTTTGAAAGTTGGAGGAGTGTTTGTTGCTATAGGACATGAGCCCAATACAAAACTTTTCAAAAATCAAATTGATTTGGATGAAGAAGGGTATATCGTTTTAAAAGAACGGACTAAAACCAACATCGAAGGAGTGTTTGCAGCAGGAGAT
>JAWVZS010000087.1:0-4834 GCA_033722055.1 Nitrosopumilaceae archaeon | reverse complement strand
GGGATTTCTTTTTTTTCTGAAATTGCAATCAAGCTTGCGGCTTCAACAAATTCCTGTTCTGGAGTAATAAGATATTTTTGAACATCTATTGTGGATTTACTTCGAAATTTTTTCAATAATTTCTCTGCTTCTGCTAATTTGGATTTTGCTGATTTTATATCATTTTTATGAACTGAAATGATGGCTCTACTACAAATAGTAATTACTTCTCTTGTATTTTTTAAAAGAAATTCACGCATGTCCTGAGTCTTTGATAAGGTTTTTGAAATTTCATTTAATGAAGTCTTTACTTTTTTTGTTGTCATTTTGTTTGAACAATATGCTTCTCTGATAAAGTTCTTTGCCAAAGCTTATTTTAGATCAAAGTGAGGGTTAAGACATGGAAATATCTGTAGATCAAATGTACCAAATCGAAAACAATGGACATGAAATGGGTTTTTTAAAAAAATTTATGATGGAAAATGCTGGCGCTGCCTCAGTTAGGCGACTCACAGAAAAAACAGGCAATCTTGATTCCAAAAAAATTCTAATCTTTGTAGGCTCTGGAAATAATGGTGGTGATGGACTTGTTATGGCAAGACATCTTGCGGGATATGGTTCCAAAGTTACCGTAATTCTTCTTGGCACACCTGATAAAATTAAAACAGAAGAGAGCAAATGGAACTGGTCTATTCTGGAAAAAATGTCATCTGTAACTCTAAAGTCTGGAGACGTAAAGTTCGATTCTCAACCTGACATTATTGTTGATGCAATATTGGGAACTGGAATTACAGGCGAAATTAGAGAGCCTTATGCATCTGCAATAAATTTCATCAATGAATCTTCGTGTTTTAAATTTGCAGTAGACGTTCCCTCAGGATTAAATCCTGATACTGGTGAAACTGCTAACATTGTAGTCAAAGCTGATATGACAGTCACATTTCATAAGATGAAACGGGGAATTCCAAAACGTAAAGATTTGACAGGAGACTTGTTTGCAGAAAAAATTGGAATTCCTATTGAAGCAGAGGATGGTGTACTATGAAGGTCCACCAAGTTCAGGTAGGAAATATGCAAAATTTCACTTATGTTGTAGAAGATGAAGAGACAAGTGAGGCCATAGTAATTGACCCTTCATGGGATCTTGATACGATTGAAGAGATTGTTACAAGAAATAACCTCACCGTCAAATATATCGTAAATACACATCATCACTTTGATCATACTTTGGGAAACGAAGCCCTTAGTCAGTCTTTAAATGCTAAAATTATTCAACATGAAAATTCAGAGTTAAAACATGATGTCTCTGTTAAAGATGGTGATGTAATAGAATTTGGACAATCTAAATTATCAGTTATTCACACGCCAGGTCATTCCAAAGATAGTATGTGTCTTGTAGGTGATGGTAAAATCTTTTCTGGTGATACCTTATTTGTTGGAAATTGTGGAAGAGTAGACTTGCCTGGAGGAAGTGCCAAGGAACTTTACCACAGTCTGTTTGATATTTTGTATTCACTAGATGACAATTTGGAGCTTTATCCGGGCCATAATTATGGACCAAAACCTGTTTCATCTATAGGAAATGAAAAAAGAACCAATTTGATCATGCAAAAAAGAAGCGAACAAGAATTTCTTCAAATGATGGGTCAGTAAAGCTTGGATAACTTTGAATTTTTTGGAAATACTGCAAAAGCTCAAGAATTTGTAGACTCTACAAAAAATTCAAAATTTCTTTTCTCTTTTGTTCTATCTTATACTGAAACATCTGAAATTCCTGGAATAACATTTGCAGGTGCAGACAAAGAATCCATAAAATATACTCCGCCAGCTGATGCCGAATATCTCTACTATGGTTTTTGCAAAACAATTGATAAAATTCCAATGACCCCTGATGGAAAGCCAACTCCCGCTCTACTTACAAAAACTGCTTTAGAAAACTCAAGCATCCCTCATATTGTAATTAATGCAGGCAGCAAAATCTTGCCACAACTTCCTTTCATTCAAACTGGTCTAAGCTATGGCTTGAATATCTCATCTGCCTCTGCTATGAGTGAATCTCAGGTAATACGTGCAATTGATTTTGGGAGAATTGTGGGCAGAACATTAGCTACTATGAATGATTGTTTAATTATTGGTGAGAGTGTTCCTGGTGGAACTACTACTGCCCTTGCAACTCTCAGGGGGTTGGGTTTCAAATGTAAAGTAAGCTCCAGTATCCCAAACAATCCTGTTGAATTAAAAAACACCATAGTTGATCAAGCACTAAAAAGAATCGATACTGAAAATCCTTACAAAATAGTTGCTGAGGTAGGTGATCCCATGATTCCCTTTGTTGGAGGTATGTTAAGTTCCGCATCTCAAATTTCCAAAGTGTTACTTGCAGGCGGTACTCAAATGTCTGCAGTTTTAGCTCTTGCATCAAAAATTGGATTTAACGAAAATAATACTACTATTGGTACTACTAGTTATATTGTAAATGACTCTAGTGCAAATTTTGTTGAACAAATCAAACAAATTTCTGATGTTGGAGGAATTGCAGTAGATCCTCATCTAGAACAATCAAAATTTTCTGGCCTACGTGCATTTTCTGAAGGATTTGCAAAAGAGGGTGTAGGTGCAGGAGGCAGCATAATTGCTTCTATGATCAAAAGCGGTATTGATTCTAATCGGTTTTGTGCATTAGCAGAAAAAGAATACGAGCGTTTGTTTACTTCACAGTAACTGATTTTGCCAAATTTCTTGGATAGTCAGGATCTGTGTCTTTTTCTATTGCAGCAAAATATGATAACAACTGAATTGCTATTATCTCCGTTATTGGATATGTGTTGGTATCTCCAGTGGGAATTTGTATCCAATAGTCATATACGTCGCTTTGTTTATTTGAAATCCCAATTACTTTGGCACCTCGTGCCTTAATCTCTCTGGCACTAGTTAGCGTGTCATTGTATGTAGAATCTTCAGGATTGATAATTATTACAAAAACTGATGAATCCATTAATGCAAGTGGGCCATGTTTTAGTTCTCCACCGGCAATTCCTTCTGCGTGAATATAGGTTAATTCCTTTAACTTTAGGGCTGCCTCAATTGCTATGGGATAATGAATTCCTCTTCCTAGAATATAGATATCAGAAATTTCTTTAATTTTACCGGCAATTTCTCTGATCTTATTTTGACTATCTAATATTTCTGAGATAGAGTTTGATACTTGTTCAAAATTTATGCTAAATGTATCATTGGACAATCTTTGTGCAAGTTTGTACATTATTGCTAATTGGGAAGTAAAGCTTTTGGTTGCTGCAACGCCTATCTCTGGACCACAATTCATACCTATCACAAAGTCAGACTCTCTTACAAGAGATGACGTCAGTAAATTAACTATGGACAAAATTTTACATCTTTGATTTCTTGCGATTCTTACAGCATCTAAAACATCAGCACTTTCTCCACTCTGTGATACTGCAATTAGTATGGATTCTGGTTCTATTGAGTCTGGCGAAAACTGTAATTCACTTGCCATTATGGGCTCTATCTTGATTTTTGCATATTTTGAGAATAATTGTTTTGCAATTAATGCTGAATTGTAACTTGTACCACTACCAGTTATGTAGATATTTTTTGCTGTCTTGATTTGATTTGCAATTTTATCAATTGCATCATTTGTTACTTCACCTGCTTTTAAGATAGTTGTTGGCTGTTCTGAGATTTCTTTAATGGTAAAATGTGCATAATCTCCCTTGTATGCATCTGCAAATTCTTTTGATACTTTGGTTATTTCATATTCTGATTTGTTTCCATTAAAATCTAAAACCTGTAAACCTCTATCATCAATTAGGGCAACATTTCCATTTTCTATGTATATTGCATTGTCTGTATGTTCAATAAATCCCAATACATCACTTGATAGGAAATAACTTTTCTTACCTACGCCTATGATTAATGGTTCATGAAATCTTGCAGCAGCAATTTCTCCGGTTTCAAACATGGCAACAAACGAATAATGACCTTCTAGTTTTGCTACTGTTTTTAGAATTGCGTCTTTTACATTCTTGGTATCATTTAGATTCTTTTGTAGTAAATTTGCAATTACCTCACTGTCTGTTTCACTTTTAAAAGAAAAACCATCTTTTTCAAGTTCTTTTTTTAGACTCTCAAAATTCTCTATTATTCCATTATGAACAATTGCTACTGAGCCTGATGAGCTTGGATGTGGATGTGCATTGGCATCTGTAACTTTTCCATGAGTTGCCCATCTTGTATGACCAATTCCTCGTTTTCCTGGAAGTGAGTCTATTTGTAATTTGGAATTTACTTCTTCTACTTTTCCTACTCCTTTTTTGAGTTCAATTTGCTTTGAATTCTCTGTAGCTACTCCGACACTATCGTAGCCACGATATTCCATTCTTTTTAGTCCTCTTACCAGGATAGGTGCAGCATCTTCATTTCCATAATAACCAATTATTGAGCACATGATCCTAAATTTTCATTCTAATTATTTAGTGATAAGCTTATTCTTTATCTTGTGAACTGGCTTCTTCAGTTTTAGATTCTTGAGAAACTTCAGTTTTTTCTTCTGTGGTAGATTCTGTACCTTCACTTTCTGCAGCTTCTACGTCTGGTACTGGTTCAGATTTTTTATCTTCTGATTTTTGTAATACTTCTGGAATCTTAGATTCAGGTGAAAACTTGATGCCTTCTTCTTCGTCTACTGTTACAGTATAAGATGGAATATCAATAACTCTATCTTTTATCATTATATGTCCATGAACAACAGCTTGTCTTGCTTGATATGGAGTTTTAAAACCAAGTTTCTTCAAAACAATTGTTTGTAATCTTCTTGCCAACAAATCTGTTACTT
>JAWVZS010000086.1:0-4859 GCA_033722055.1 Nitrosopumilaceae archaeon | reverse complement strand
GCTGAAAAAATAAATCACATTAGCACAGCAGGAGGAGCACTTGTTTTGTATTTAACAGGTCAAAAATTACCCATGATTAAAGCATTAGAAGATGCTGCAACAAAATATCGTTCTAAATAGTTGCTTTACAATTAGGATTAGGACAAATTCGTTCTTCTGAATTTCCAAGAAAAATATCCATATCACATTTGTTACAATGGATTTTTTCTAATGGTTCAAATAGTTTAAACCAAATCGTAGTAAAATTTTGTGCAATATTTCTTGCTAAACCACTATCACATAATTCTAAAAAATATTTTTCAGTGTCATCTATTGTTAACGATGGTTCAATTTGATTATTTTTTTTTAAAATATCAAAAACTTCATCATTTGTAAATTTTCCATCAGTGTCATTAAAGTTCTCAAAAATTGTTTTTCTAATGTTAATTTGAATTGGAGATGAACTCAATACTAGTAAAGACTAGCTGCCTCATCTTTTAACTTATCTATGTCACTTTCTTTGGTATGTTTTGCCAAATAAGAATACAAAGCATACTTTAAGACTTTGAGAGATAGTAATGCACATTTTATTCGAACTGCCTGAAGATGTTCTAATCCAAGTTCGCCTAAGACATCATTTTTAGATATTTGTTTTACCTCATCAAGGCTTTTTCCCTTTGTAATTTCTGTTAAAACAGAAGAACATGCCATACAGATTGCACAGCCCTTACCATGAAATTTGATATCGGAAATTTTGTCATCATCTATTTTCAAGTCTATGTCAATACTATCACCACATAAAGGGTTAGAGTCATGATAAGTTGAATCAGGGTTTTCTATTTCACCGTAATTGATAGGATTACGAGAATAGTCTATAATCATTTCATGATAAATATCTGCATTACTCAAGCTTAAACAACCTCGCTACTTTGTTAAGGGAATTTACTAAAGCATCTATATCTTCTTTAGTGTTATACAAGTAAAAACTAGCTCTGGATGTAGCTGCAACATTGAGTCGCTCCATGAGAACTTGAGCACAATGATGACCTGAACGAACTGCAATACCATCTTCGTCAATTATTTGAGCTACATCATGTGGATGAACATCTGCAAAATTAAATGATATAACGCCTCCGCGTTTTTCAAGATCTTTGGTGCCATAAATCTGCAGACCTTTTACCTGAGAAAGTTTGTCGATGGCATATTTTGTCAACTCAAGTTCATGTTCTCTTATGTTATCCATGCCAATCTTTTGAAGATAATCAATTGCAGCACCAAAACCTATCACATCAGCAATGTTTGGGGTTCCAGCTTCAAATTTGTAGGGAAGATCATTCCATGTCGTTTCAAATTTATGAACCTCACGAATCATATCACCCCCACCATGGAATGGAACCATAGTTTCAAGTACAGACTTCTTTACCCATAATGCTCCAATACCAGTAGGTCCTAGCATTTTATGTCCTGAAAAAGCAAAGAAATCACAGTCAAGTTTTTGTAAATCAACTTTCATGTGAGGTACTGCTTGAGCACCGTCAATCAATGTTAGAACTCCTGCCTTTTTGCATTTTTCAATTATAGTTTTTACATCAGTAATTGTTCCCAAAACATTAGACATTAAACTAAAAGTAACAAGCTTTACTTTTCCCGTAGCTAGAATGTCATCCAGCTTATCAAGCATTAATTCACCATTATCATCCATCAAAAGATACTCTAGTTTTGCGTGTTTTTCTTGTGTAAGTAATTGCCAAGGAACAATGTTTGAATGATGCTCATACTCAGTAGTTACTATAATATCTCCTTCTTTTACATGGGCACGTCCCCATGCATATGCAACCAGATTAATGGCTTCAGTAGTTCCACGAACAAATATTATTTCTTCACGATTTTTGATGTTAAGAAAATCTGCAATTTTGTCACGTGTACTTTCGTAGGATTCTGTTGCTTCTTCTGCCAGTGCATATACTGCTCTGTGAATATTGGCATTATGGTTTCTGTAATAATCAGTAATTGCATCAATTACTTGGTTTGGTTTTTGTGTAGTTGATGCGTTATCCAAGTATACTAGTGGTTTGTTGTCTCGTACTTTTCGTAATAAGATTGGAAAGTCTTTTCGAATTTCTTCAAATGTTTGAGTTGTTTGCAAAATAATTATACCTCCACGTAAATTTCATTTTGGTCTATTTTAACATTGTATGTTTTTAGCGCTTCTTCTGCTGGAGGGTTTTGTGGTTTGCCATTCTCTAAATTGAAAATAGAAAGATGTAACGGACATCTTACTCCTTCATCTGTAAGGAATCCGTTGCTCAGATCAGCTTCAGCATGTGTACAGATTCTATCTGTCGCATAGATAGTTCCTTTAAGATTTGCAAGTAAAATTTGCTTATCATTATGCGAAAAACCATACATTTGGCCTTCTGGTACTTGATCCAAATTACAAGCTTTTATCCATTCAGACAATTTATTTCCTGTATTTGTAATGTTGTTCGATTTCTTCGTTTTCGTTGTATCGTGTTTCTTCTACTTCAATGAATTTCCTTAATTCTTCATCAGTGTTAATGGAAAGTTCTCTATTTTCCCATTTAGACTCAATTAGATAGGAAATCCAGGCTCGTATTTGCGTGGACATTTTTCTTGATAACGGTTCTAAGAATCCCTCAACGATTGTTCTTTCAGCTTCTTGTCTGCTTAGACATCTTGCCATAAGATAGAAAATTTGTTCTTCATCTATTTGTGCTACAGAAGCAGAGTGTGTTGCTTTAACGTCATTAGTAAGAATTTCAAGTCCTGGAATAGCATCAGATTTTGCATCAGGATCTAATAGAATTGAACGGCCTGAAAGATAAGAATTTGATTTAGCAGCATTTTCATTAATTCTAATCATTCCCTTGAATAACGATCTAGATTTGTTTCTTAGAATAGATTTTTCGGTAATCTTTGCTTCGGTTGCAGGCTTTTCATGTATAGCATTTGCTTGCAGATCAAATGACTGTTCATTATTTCCAAATATCACTTCAGAATCATTGGCATTAGCACCGGTTCCGTTCAGATAATAATCAATGCGATATCTTGATAGCATAGCACCAAACAATCCCAAATACCAATTTATTTTGGAATCTTGAGCTAAATCAGTTCGTCGTGTTGAAAAATTCAGTGTTGTTTGATCCATCATTTGTAATGTCGTAGCGTTAAGTTGAGCATTTGGGGCAATACTTGTGTTTAATAATTCTAGATACGCTTGTTGTTTTTGTGCTTTTGGCGCATACAGTTCTTGCACAATCGTTGAATTACTATTCTCATCTGCAAATACTACGTTTCTTGAAATTGTAGATATTCCATCATCAGATAAACTAGAGAGTATGTGAATTGGTTTTTCTAAAACAAGGTTTTTTGGAATATGAATAAAAATTCCTGAATTGAATGCAGCGTTATTTAGTGCTGTAAATTTATCTTCTTTTGAATTTGATGCCTCTAAGGCTTTTTTGACTAGATCACTGTTGTTTTTTACTGCATCTTCAATAGAAGAAATTACCAAACCTTTTGATTTTAGATCTTCTCTGAGATTGATTTTAGTAATGTTAGTACCAATTTGTACAATACAAGTTTCATTTTCTAACTCCTTTAGTCTAGTAGAAAGAAAATCGGGTACAGACTCTGATGTTTTAGTACCTAGTGAAACCTGATTAGGATCCATTCTTTTAGCATCAGTGTATTTGTTATAAAGAGGAGAAGTCTCAATTGGCAATTCCTCATAAACAGATAAAGAGTTTTTTCTATACTGTTTTAGCCAATCTGGTTCATTTTTTAATGTAGATATTTCTTCGATGTGATTGGTGTCTATTTTTGAGAGTGTTTGTGAAGACATGCTTGTCACCATATATGATTAGCAGGGTCTAACCTACTGAATCATCCATTTCTAATTTGATTAGTCGATTAAGTTCTACAGCATATTCCATTGGTAATTCTTTGGTAAATGGTTCCATGAATCCATTTACAATTAATGATAATGCTTCTTCTTCTGTGAATCCTCGTGTCATGAGATAGAATATTTGTTCATCACCAATTTTTCCTACAGTAGCTTCATGGGTGATTGTTGCATCTTCTTGGTTAATCTCCATGTAAGGATATGTATCAGTTTTTGAAGTTTCGTCCAAAAGCAATGCATCGCATCGAACAGTAGACTTTACTCCAGTGGCACCCTTTGCGACATTAAGTAAGCCACGATAAGTAGAACGGCCATTAAGTCGGCTCACAGATTTTGAAGTAATCTTTGATGTAGTATTTGGTGCAAGATGAACCATTTTTGCACCAGTATCTTGATGTTGGTCTTTTCCAGCAAATGCAATTGATAGTGTTTCACCATATGCTCTTTCTCCAAGAAGATAAACTCCAGGATACTTCATAGTTACTTTACTTCCAATATTTCCATCAATCCATTCCACAGTAGCACCTTCATATGCATATGCACGTTTAGTTACAAGGTTGTAAACATCATTACTCCAGTTCTGAATTGTAGTGTAACGAAGTTTTGCATCCTTGTGAGCTACTAACTCCACTACAGCAGAGTGTAAGGATTCAGAGGAATACACAGGAGCTGTACATCCTTCAATGTAATGTACTTCTGCTCCTTCATCTACTACAATTAGTGTTCTTTCAAATTGACCTATATTTTCTGCATTGATTCTAAAGTATGCTTGAAGTGGCATGTCTACTTTTACGCCAGGTGGAACATAGATGAAAGAACCACCACTCCATACTGCACTGTTTAGTGCAGCAAATTTGTTGTCTTCTGGAGGAATTACTTTACCAAAGTATTTCTTGAAAATTTCAGGCTGTTCCTTAAGGGCTGTATCTGTGTCTAAGAATAAGACGCCTTGTTT
>JAWVZS010000085.1:0-4871 GCA_033722055.1 Nitrosopumilaceae archaeon | reverse complement strand
TCCATGTGGATAATTTTTTTGCCTTTTTCTTCTAGCTCTTTTGCCTTTAGAAATATGGATAGATGTGTTGACTTGTTTCCTGACTGAACTTTCACTGATTCATTTAACAAAAAGTTTAGAAATTTTGTTGCAATGGATTCATCAAAATCTAATTCCTTGCAGAGTGAAATTACTTTTGAACGGAGATTTTCTTCTCTAATCTCATCTGTTACACCTTTTCCAATATTCATTTTCACTTGGCCAATTTCTTTTGCAATATCTGTTCGTGATTTGAGCAGCTTTATCATCTCTAGAGTTATCTGCTCCATTTTACTGCGAAGCTCGTCTATGTCTGCCATGACTACAGTGTAGGTTTGATAAATCCAGCCATTAAGGCATTATCTGCTAATACTAGAGAAACTAGTGAATCTACTATTGGGGGCGCTCTAGGCACCACACATGGATCATGCCTTCCTTTAATTTGGAGCGTTGTAGGTTTCTTTGTTTTGATGTCTACTGTTTTTTGTTTTTTTGCAATTGATGATGCTGGTTTGAATGCTACTCTCATTGTAATTGGCATTCCATTTGATATTCCTCCCAATATGCCTCCAGAATTATTTGTTTGAGTAACTATTTTTCCATTTTTTACAACATACAAGTCGTTATTTTCTGAGCCAAACAATTCAGCTCCAGCAGATCCTGAACCAAACTCTACTCCTTTGACTGATGGTATTGAAAACATTGCTTTACTAAGCTCTGATTCTAATGAACCAAAAATCGGTTCACCTAAACCCACAGGTACGTTAACTGTGAATGACTCAATAATTCCACCAAGTGAATCCCCTTTCTTTCTTGCATCTACTATGGCTTGCCTCATTTTTTTTGCAGTATTGTTATCAGGACACCTTACTTCATTTTTGTAAATAGATTTGGCCATACTATTTGTAAATTTTTTACTCATCTTTACCTTTCCAATTTGAGATGTAAATGAATTCGTTTCAATTCCTAAAGTTTCTTTGAGTAATTTTCTAGCTATTGCACCACCCATTACATGTGTTGCAGTTAGTCTTCCTGAAAATCTACCGCCGCCTCTGTAATCATTAAACTTGTCATACTTTATCATTGCTGGATAATCTGAATGACCAGGACGAAGTTTTCTTTTCAACTCATCATAGTCTTTTGATTTCTGATCACTATTCCAAATCACTACAGTGATTGGCGCTCCTGTCGTGTATCCTCTAAAAACACCTGAAATAATTTCTACTTTATCTCCTTCTTTTCTTTGTGTTGTAATTGATGATTGTCCCGGTCTTCTTTGATCCGACATTTTTTGAATGTCTTTTTCAGATAATTCTAATCCTGCAGGACATCCATCAAGAACTGCTCCTACACATCTTCCATGACTCTCACCAAAACTTGTTAAAACTAATCTATTACCAATAGAACTTCCTGGCACAATCTATCAAACCATCTGATGTTTATAATTCCTTGATTCATATTCGAAGAAATTATTCAGGCATAGAAAAAATTTACAATAATATGGTAAAAATCATATAAATTTTTCAATTAAATCTTAAATATTATAATTACGTATATTATTTTGTGAGAAAAAGCGCAAAATCTAACAAATGATTAGCGCGGCTCTGCGAAAATGGCATGTTATTCCCGTCACTAGACGAGGTGCGTGAGGAGAAAGCTTTTCGCGCTATACAGGGTCGCGCCTTTTACCTGCTTTTTTTATTGTAATGAAATTTTAGCACCTAAACTCTTCATCTGTTCTATAAAGTCTGGAAACGACACATCAACTGATTCGGGGTCTGTCACTGTGCAATTTCCTACAAACATTCCGGCAATACAAAATGCCATGAATAAACGATGATCTTTTTCTGAATTCAGAACAGCAGGAGATAATTTAGTAGGTCTTTGCAAAATTAATCCATCATCGTTTTCTTTAATATTAATTCCAAGCTTTGATAATTCTTTTGCTAGTATTGAAATTCTATCTGTTTCTTTTAATCTTGCATGACTGACATTTACAATCTCTAATGGTTGTGATGTGTTTAATGCCAAAATTGATAGTGGTGGAAGTAAATCCGGCGAATTGCTTAAATCAAATCTTCCTCCACTGAGTTGCTTTGGTGTCTTTACAGTTATTTTGTCTTCATTAATAATTACATTGACTCCTAACTGTTCTAGAATGTCTATAAACACTTCATCTCCTTGTGGAAGTTCTCCAATGTTTCCTTTAATTGAAATGTCTTTTCCAATCAAAACAACTGCTGACAATAATAGTGCTAAACTAGAAAAATCAATTGGAACTGTAAAATTGCATTGTTTGTAAATTTGTGGCGATATGGTATAGTTTTTGTAAGGAATTAATGTTTGTACGTTAACTCCAAACTTTCTCATTGTTGCAATGGTTGCATCAAGATATGGTTTTGAAACAAGATTTCCTTCGATCTTTAAATCAATCCCTTTTTCTGTTAATGGTGCACAAATCATTAATGCAGAAATAAACTGACTAGAAATGTTTCCTTGTATTGAGACATCTCCTCCTGTTATCTTTCCAGAAATTTTTACTGGTGGTTTTCCATCATTTGATGAACATTTTGCCCCAATACTCTCTAATGCATCAAGTAATGGTTGCATTGGTCTTTTTTGAAGACTTGAATCACCTGTAAGTGTAGTCTCGTGAGGGAAAAATCCTGCTATTGCTGAGGCAATTCGAATTGTGGTGCCTGAGTTTTCTGCATCGATTTCAGGCACAAAATCGTATGTCCCGACTGGTTTTTTGACAATGATAGAGGAATTTTCTTTTTCTATTTCTGCACCAAATTTTCTGCATGTTTCTATTGTTGCCTTTGTATCTGCTGAAAATAACACATTGTCAACTCTACTGTTATTTCCTGCAAGTGATGCAAGAAAAATTGCTCTATGTGTATAACTTTTGTTTGATGGGCAAAAAACCTCACCTGTTAATGTTGATTTTTCTACTTTACAATTCATGAACTTCTGCCTTTTTGTTATTTAATTTAGAAACTATTACTCTTCCATCAAGTGATGCAAAGACCTTCTTTATGTTTGATTCATTTGATTTTTTTGTAATTGCTGCAATAGCTGGTCCGTTACCTGACACTGATGCAGCTAAGGCACCTTTTTCAAGCAAATTTGAAATTATCTTAGTATCTGACTCTAAAATAGAACCAGTTGCTAATCCGTTAACTGTCATCGCTTCCCAGAATTTTGATTTTTTTGCCAATTCCCAAGCAGCATCAAATACAGGAGAGAGGACTTTCAGTCTTCTAATGTTTCCTCTTTTTCTGTTTTTTGGAATAAATATTACTGCAACTAGATTCGTTGGGGTTTCTTTTGTATGAACTCTAGTTCTTTTCTGATTGTCTGTAATGTTGAATCCTCCATAATAACATGAACATGCATCATCAAATGCTCCTGTTATGCTGACGTTTGATTCAATTGATGCATCTACTCCTGCAATCAGAATTTGTTGATCAGTTGCTTTTGGTTTGAATATTTTTGCACATGCAAGAGCTACTGCAGATGATATTGCGCTTGAGCTCTTCAATCCATACCCTGTAGGTATTTCAGAATCTAGTGTAACTGTGATTTTGTTTTTTTCTAGTTCTTTTTTTGGTATAACTTTTTCAAGTGTTTTTTGAATTAAACGTGAACTTAGATTCTTGTTATCTGATTGGATAGTAACTCCTTTTCCATTCTCTGCCTCTACTTTTGCTTCTACTTTGAGTGCAATTCCAACAGTAGCTCCCTTACCTGTGGCTATGGCATTGACTATTGAAACTGCTCCGTGAACTGTAGCCTTTGCTGTGACCATTAAAATCCTCCAAGTAGTGCTTTTTTCATGGCATTATAAGGTGCTTCCATTTCATGCCATATCTCAAATGCTCGTACTGCTTGACCTAGTAACATTTCATATCCATAAATTATTGTGGCATTTTTTTCCTTTGCCTTGCTGATAAAATCTGTATTCATTGGTCTATACACAATGTCATAAACTATGGTGCCAGATTTTACTTTATCAAACGATATTGGACTAGGTTCGTTTTGTAATCCTATTGAGGTGGCATTAACTATAACATCAAATCTATCATCTGCAATAACTGAATCAATACTGGTTGGATTTGCATCTAATCCTAGCTTTTGAGAAAATTCTGAAATCTCTTTTGCCTTTTGCAGTGTTCTATTTGCAATTGTTATTGATTTTGCTTTTTCTTTTGCAAATCCTGCTACAATTGCTCGTGCAGCACCACCTGCACCAAGTAATAGTATGTTAGAATTATTTAGTGTAATATCTTTTTTCTTGAATGGATCTAAAAACCCATCCATATCAGTATTGTATCCTTTCAAAATATTTTCATTGTTTGAAACTGTATTTACAGCACCTATGATACTGCATGATTCATCTGTCTTGTCTAACAGTTTCATCATCTCTACTTTGTGTGGTATGGTAACATTGAATCCGCTTACCTTGATTTTTTTTAGTGAAGATATTCCTTCTTCTAGCTCTCCTTTTGCAACTCTATATGCAATAAAGGTACAATCCAAATCAAGTTCTCGAAATGCAGCATTGTGAATTAAAGGTGAAAGTGAATGATCAATTGGATCCCCTATTACGGCAAAAGTTTTGGTCATCTTTAATTGTGGTCAAATAATTTGATATTTAACTGCGCTTTAACTTTGCAATTTTTTTAATTTCATCTACGCTAAACTGTCCTGGCGCTACTGCCTTTCCTAATGATACGTAGGTATAGGGACTACCTAGATGCAAGCACAAAATTCTAGATATTCTACCCTCTTCACCCATAGCGAATGCAATCAGATTTGTTTTGCCTTTTTTTCTATACAGTTGTAGTATA
>JAWVZS010000084.1:0-4886 GCA_033722055.1 Nitrosopumilaceae archaeon | reverse complement strand
ATCATATGTAGCTGTTACCTTGTATGATCCCTGAGGCCATTCAGGCGTCATTGTTATTCTAGCCACAAAACTAGCATCTCGTTTTGGATTTACAGAAAATTCATTCGTAGTATTATCTGGTTTCAGTATTGTAAACACAATTGGAATGTCTTTTTTGTAATTGAATACTTCGCCTGATATTTCAACAATGGTCCTATCTGCTGTTATGGTGTATGCATCTTTTTCAACCTCGATTATTCCAACAGTTGATATTCCTTTGACTTCTACTGTTTCTACTTCTGAAATTGTAAATGAGACAGAACCAATTTGATTTCCTCTATAGTTTGCAACAATGTCATAACTTCCTTTTTCCCATTCTGTGTCTAAAATTAAGCTGGTTGAAAATTCCCCAGTAGTGGCAGGCAAAGTTTCAGTTTCTTTTATGAAATTATTTGGTCCCGAAATTATAATGTCCAGTGTAGTTCCTCTATTGAAATTTTCAACAACTCCAAAAATCTGCAAGATTGTTAAATCATCTCCTATTGCAAAATTATTTTTGTTAATTGTAATATTTCCATACTCTGATGAGTCTTGCATTTGAGCAAACGAATCAACTACAATAAATCCAGATAGTATAATTAAAGAAAAAAACAGTACCTTCACAAACTTCCCATTATATGATCTTGATTTTAAGGATAGTGGAATAGCTTACCAACCAAATGAATCTTTAAGATACGCCAAAAAACTAAGCAATGCTGCAAATGATACAATTCCAAATCCAATTGGGCTTAGCATGGATGCGATTTTGATATCCCTTACTTAATCTAAATTCTGTATAGTTTTTGACTTGGAGTGAATGTTCTTTTTACATTGATAAAGCTTCAGCAGTTCTGAGCCTAGATTGTTTTTGTCTAATTTGTTTACTTGATCTCACAAAACAGTGACTGGAATACCACAAGTAAATTTAGTAGTGAAACGTTTCATTTTATTACCATGGCAGTACAATGGGGCGACTTGCCCTTTGAGGAACCAATGCTTTTGCAGTTTCCTGCTCCAAGCCCTGAGCCTGGAATTTTTGCCATAATGTCCAAGCCTAATCCTGCTGAAAACCCCCAAAATTACAGGGTAATTTACTTTGAGGACTCGGATAATTTCTCAAAATCAATCATAGAAAAACATCCAAAAATAGAATGTTGGAAGAAAAACCAGCTTCATGGATTATATTATGAGCTATACAAGATGGGAGGATCAACATCTGATCAGAGAAAGCAGATTACAGAAATTCTGATTCAAAAATATGATCCAGTATGCAATGAAGAAACTTACTAATTTTTTATTTGTTTCTAATATATTCTATAACTGTTTGATGTACATTTGTTATCATAAAACAATTAAAAGCTCTAATCTTTGCAATACTATCAATTGATGCTTTTAGATAAATTTCCATATGATACTTCCCCTAGAGAAAGTCAAAAGGAAATACTGTCCAAAATTGATGATGCACTAAATTCTGGATACAAGAAAATTATAATCTCTGCACCCACTGGTATTGGCAAAAGCTATATTGCAAAAACGCTTGCAAATGCATACGATCGTTCATTTATTGTAACTTCCACAAAACAACTTCAAGATCAATACATCAAGGATTTTTATGATTTAAGATCCATCAAGGGCATGTCAAACTTTGCCTGTTATCAGCTAATGGATCTAGAAAAGATAGATAGTATTCCACAAGCCATACGACACAAGCTTACATGTGATAAAGGACAATGCACCAAAAAAGTTGATGGAAAAACAATTCATTCATGTAAATACAAATCCAAGGGAAAAGATGCAGATTCCAAGTGGTGTCTTTACTATGAGCAAAAGTCAGCTGGCTTGGAATCTCCACAAGCAATTCTCAACTATGCACTTTATTTTCAATTAAAAAAATTCCAACCAGAACTACCAGGAGTTAAACGTGAGTTGGGAATATTTGATGAGGCACACAGCATTGAAAATGAGATTGTGAGATTTTTGGGTCTGAATATATGGTCTGGATATTTTCGTGAAGTCAACTTAGAATCTGACCGATATAAGATGGAAACAATTGGCGAAATACTGGAAATGCTTGATTCATTGCGAGAAGGATATGGTACGATTCTTACTGATATGGAGCAAGGAACACTTGACCCAGAATCGGTCCAGGCAGCACAAAAGTATACTCAGATCCTCAAACGATTTGAGAGAATAGTTGATGTCAGAAACATGATCGAGGATAACCAATCCAATTTTGTAATCCAAAAACCAGAACTAGACGAATATGGAGAATTCAAAAAAATTTCAGTTGTACCAGTAGAGATTAGCGAATTTGCCAAAAAATATTTTGATTCTGATGTTCAGATTTTCATGTCTGCTACAATTGATAAAAACAATTTCTCAAACAGCTTGGGATTATCAGATTGTGCGTTTATAGATATTCCACACTCTCCATTTCTAAAAGAGAATCGTGAGATCGAATTTCTGAATGTAAAGTATCTGAATAATTCCTCATCATTTGAGGACAGAAAACAAGTCATAGATGAAATTGATTCTATACTGCAAAAACATGCAAATGAAAGAGGATTAATTCTTACATCTTCAAAGAAACGTTGCTATGATATTCTAAAACATGTTTCAAAAAAACAACAAAGTCGCATACAAATAGCGCATTCAGAAAATCAAGATGGCAGTACAATTGAAGAAATTCTTGAAATGCATCACAACACACCAAACGGAGTTTTACTATCGTCTTCACTATGGCAAGGAATTGATCTTAAAGATGATCTGTCACGATTTCAAATTATTGAAAAATGTCCTTATTTGTATTTGGGCGATAAACGAGTACTGATTAAAAAGAACAAGGATCAAAACTGGTATCTTTATCACACTATGATGAAGCTTTTGCAAGGATTTGGTAGAAGCATACGAAACGAGAATGATTATGCTAAAACCTATGTTTTGGATAGCTCCGTTCAGAGATTATTACAATATAACAAAAACATGGTTCCAGAAGCGTTTCATGATGTGATTTACAATTAAATTTGCATAGTTCTGCATAGTTATCAGAATTCTTGCGGTGGGGAGGGAGTGTATTCCTGAAATATGTCTGGCAGATACTTTAACTTCCATTTTTCAATATCTTTTCTAAAATCCCAAGGAATAACCAATACATCTGAAATTTGATATGTTCTCTCTAATTTTTCTAAACTATCTGACATTGGCCAACAAGACAATATGCGTATGTTTTCTGTAATTTCTGGTAATTTTCTATCTGTAATTACTGTAATCTTCTTGGCATTAATCTCAAGTATGCCTGTTTTTTGAAATTCGCGTATGATTGGCCTGCCTATTTCATTAGTCAATACACTTCCTCCGTGGATCTGTTCCATGCTGGGAACGTGGATTACCAACCTCTCATTTCCATTTAGTAACCATTTCAATCCATGACGTATAGCCTTAGAATCTGCACCATAAGTTGGAATGTACAGCCGATTAATCTTCAACATGTTACCAAATTATTGAATGCTTGATTAGGATTTTGTTTTCACCACAATATCTAAATCACAAGTTCAAAAACAACTATCATCTTGGAATTACCGCGTGGAATGAAAGATTTTGAATCTCATGAGCTTTCAAATATTGAACACATTAGACATCACTTTAAGAAATTATCCAATTTGTATGGATTTTCATTCATGGATCCATCTCCATTGGAATTACTTTCAGTATTGGAGACAAAATCAGGTCCCGCAATTAAAGACGAAATTTATCACTTCAAAGACAAAGGGGACAGAGACGTTGCTTTACGATTTGATTTTACAATTGGTTTGACTAGATATGCTGTATCACAACAATCAATGAAATTACCAGCTAAAATCTCAAGCTTTGGAGGAGTGTTTCGATATGATGAGCCACAAAAAGGACGATATAGATATTTTCATCAATGGGATATAGAGATTTATGGAAAACCTACACTAGAATCTGAAGCCGAAATAATTGAATTAACATCTCGATTGTTTGATTCTTTATTATTACAAAATATTACAATTGACATTAATCACAGAGAGTTAGTTGAATCCTACATCAATCAAGTCTTTTCAAGTACAGACAAAACACTAGTCGCTGATATTTTAAGAGCTGTTGATAAGATCCAAAAAAAGTCACGACAGGAAATTCTCAAAGAATTCAAAGATAAAGGATATGATGAAACTAAACTAGAAAAAATTCTAGATTTTTCTCAAATAAATGGCTCACCAAAAGAAATAGAAGAAAAATTTGATACTTCACAGTTAAACTGTTGGAATGATCTTAAACAACTAATTGAGTCACTTCATAATCGTGGGGTATCAAATGTAAGGATAAATTTTGGTATAGTGCGTGGATTAGATTACTATTCTGGAACAGTTTTTGAGGTATTTGATACAAAGTCAGATTTGGGAGCTCTTGCTGGCGGCGGAAGATATGATACTTTGACTAAAGCATTTGGTCGAGATGATATTGGTGCAACAGGTGTTGCTGGTGGAGTTGAAAGAATCATACTTACAATGCAAGAACAAGGGATCAAACCTGAACCGTCTAAAGATAGAGTTGCAGTTTTGTACATTAATGATGAAATGCAAAAGGTTGCATATAGTATTGCATCTATGCTACGATTAAACAACATACCAACTGACATTGACTTGACAGGACGAAATCTCAAAAAACAAATGGATGCAGCAAAGGATGCAAAGTTTGCAGTTATTGTAGCTCCAAAAGAGCTAGACTCTGGAAAAATAGTATTACGAAATATGAAAGATGGTACAGAATCCCAAATTGAACTTGAAAAACTAACAGATGATCCTGCTAGTGTATTTAATTTAGAAAAGCTCTAGTAAGCATCATAATCT
>JAWVZS010000083.1:0-4891 GCA_033722055.1 Nitrosopumilaceae archaeon | reverse complement strand
GAAAAAAGCATAGAGGCAACCAGAACAAGCACATAGCGCATTATAATGATGAGCAGAGTATTATTGAAAAATAATTCTTATCTTTTGTTTGAATCAAAAATAAAAGGAGGTTAGATTTTAGGCACTAAACTTAGTTTAGATCTAGCCGATATTGCCACTATAGATAAAATTGCTACAGTCAGAATCAAAACTGCTACTGTTCCAAATTCTGGAACTGCTTGTGTACCAACTACATCTATTGTATGTACACTGTGATTGTAATTTACTTCAACTTCAGTCTCGGCTTCTGTGTGTTGAGTTACTATGACTTTGTCATTAGCAACTGCCTTTCCGTCAATCATTACCATGAAATCACCACTTACCATTGATTTTGGAATGGAGATATGGCTGACACCTTTAGTTCCTGATTGACCCTCTACAGTAACTGAGACTTTCTTTTGATCACCGTTGAATTTGACATCTTTGACTGTAGAGTTTGTAGCTACTTTAACATCAAAGTCACCATGGTTTTCCACATTTACTTTGAATACTTGTGGAGGAACTACAGCTACTTTGGTGCTAGCACCCAAGTTTGCTTTACCTTTCAGTCCAACAATACCGGAAAGATCAGCGTCAGTATTAACTGAGGTTGTTACAGTGTAAGATCCTTTTGCTGCATCTGATGGCATCATAAACTCTGCAGAGTATTTTCCATCGGATGCAATTTTAGATTCTGTCTCATAAACTACGTTTCTTTGTTTGTCAAGTAATTTCACAGTAACTGTATCGCTTCCACTCAAACTTGCCATGAGATCTGTCCAGATTGAACCTTGAACAGTTATCATATCACCTGGTTTGTACAAGTGTTGATTGGTTTGCAATGAGAAAGAATTAGATGCACTTACTGCAGGCATCGGATACTTTGCTGGCAAACCAACTTTAGCTTTGATGTCAGCTCGAGTAGTTACTTGCATGTTTCCTAAGGAAGTTTGAGCTTTTGTTTCAGAGCTACTAGATGATTGAGATTTCTCTTGGGATTGTTCTGAAGATTTGGTTTCAGATTGTGCCTTTACTTCACCTTTTGCTTGTGCCTTAGTCTCTGCTTCTGCTGAAGATTCAGAGCCAGATTCAGTTTCAGATTCTGTCTCAGAGCCTGCCTTTACCCCAACTTCTGCTTTTGTTTCAGATTCGACTCCCACATCGGTCTGTCCCATAATAGCAGATGGGGCAAAAACAAGCATTGCAGCTAGAATTGAAAACACAAGTACCGTTTTAGTCATGGTGTACAAAAGAGTCGTAATCTTACTTAAACCTGATCAGATTCTGGCAAAAAACGCTGAAAATAGTCAGAGAATTAGCCATATTGTTCTGGAATTAGGTATTCCTCATATGAAAGATCATGACAATATTTGTTGAGTTCAGCTTTTATTTCCTCTAAAACATCAATGTAAGAATCTTTACAAACATCTTTGATTACACTAATCAGACATTTCGTATTCCAGTAGCATTCACACATATCTAGACCATATTTTTGACCAAGGTCTTGTACGATTTTAGTATAAGATAGCGGATCGCGTTTTAACAAAATTTTTTCAACCACTACACATCTTAACATGATCTCATGTTGGTTGCCCATGTATCATCTTTGTTCTATTATTATTAGAATAGATTCAAAATATTGCGGGGTGCTTTTTATCATTCTAGAAAAGTAATATTTGAGAAACAGGTTCACATAATTCCGGTCAAACCAGAAAGAAGATCGTCCTGCTTCTCGAATGTAAGTAATGGTGTTTGAAATAAAAAAGGAACACGTATGATTTATCAGCAGATTATTATTTTAAATAAAAAAGAAATTAAGGTGTAAGGCGAATTCTACTTTTTGCACCTAACACTATTACTGCAGAAATTGTAGCTATTAATATCAAAGAAGCAATCGTTCCAAATTCAGGAACTGCTACAAATTCAACAATCTCGCCTTGTGGTCCCTTCCATGCTATCTGTTCGTCCGGAAGACCCAATCCTAGTAGTGTTATGCTGATGTCTAATGGTGAATCAGAGTCAAGAGTCTGTGTTGCATGGTATTTGATACCTGTATGGGTATGAACGTTAGATTCCTCAAGTACTGTTTTGCCATTTTGTGTAACTAGTATGTCATAGTTGACGTGTTGTACTGAATTTGAAAGCGGGTCAAGAAATTCAATTTTGATCTGTGACGGACTTCCTGGTTTTGGCATGGTAGATGAGGTCTCAACTATAATCTTGCCATCAGCTGACATTCCTCGTACCATATTTTCACCACTAATGTCTCGCATTGGCTCATCAAGGGTTACTGGTCCAGCAGAGGTCTTGAGAGCAGCAGTTATTGAGGACAGGTTGTTTGTCTTTATCTTTACCGTTTCACCAAGACAGGTATTTCTTGGTATGTCGCCTTGATATACTACATTTCTTGTTTCCTGCTCCGATTTGACTACGATTTCAGGATAGGATAATGGGTTGTTTCCAGCACAAATTAGCACTGCAGCAGATGCATATCCAGGCTCAGTATGGTCAGTTATTACTTTGGATACGTGTGCACCTACCGTTTCAGCATAAGCTAACGGTGCTGCAGAAATAATTCCTGCAATCAATATCAGCAGTGTCATTGATTTCATAAAAAACAAAGCTTTTTTAGAATATTAATATCCCATACCCCTTAATGCGGGGTGCCATTTTATCATAAAATAAAAAATTAATTTTTTCCATACAAAAAAACATTATGGGATTTACCAATCGTCTTTGATTATCCAAGACAATCCCTGAACATCTCGCCAATTCAATTCAGAGTTTTGGTATGATGTTTTTTCTTTTTGGTATGGAATTATTTGTTTGTCTAGGGATGTTTTCATGTGTAATGATTAGTTGCTAGAATATAAGAGATTGTGGAGTATATTGCGGAGTGGTAATAAAAAAAGAAAAGTTATGCTAGAGTGACAGTTCCGGATCCATCAAGGAACCATTTACTTGCAATTTTACTGCTAGGCATTACCACATTGACTGGTTCTGGTTCTGCTCCAAAGTTTCCTTCAAACTCACTAGCAGCTTTTAGCAAAAGCTTCATTGTAGTAGTATCACCTTTGCTATCCAATACCTGACAGATTACTACCATAGTATCTTTTTCACCAGAAAATCCTAGTGAGCTTCTGGTTTTTCCAAACAATACCTGGTAGGTTTCACCATCAATGGTAATGTGTCCACCGGTTACCTTGAACTTGGATTGGTTATCTCTAGCTACTATAGACTCTAGGTGTATCTCACCAGAGTACTCAGCTTCTGAAGATATTTCAGAAACAGATGATGCTGTTCCAGTAACACTAAGCGTGTATGATTTTGGATCATCATCTCCTCCCAGTGTATTTCCAAAGTATGCACCAGTTTCAAGCTTTACCAGTAATGTTTGAAATCGTTGTTCCAGGAGCGTTAGTCGTTGTTTTAGCTCAGCTATGATTTCAATTGCCTTTTCTTTTGGTGCAGGTTTTGCTTCAGAATTTAGTCCTACCGAAACATTAGCCTTTGATGTTGAACTAACCTCAGACCCACCAGATGATTTGGTATCTGATTTTACCTCAAAGTTCCAAATTGCCTTGATTTCTTGCTCAGATAGGCCAGTCTCAGATTGTATTGAGGCTAAAATTTCAGTTTTGTTGTCAGTATCTAACACATAGGCGTTAGTATTGCCATCTGATTGTATCTTGACTGAAGCCTTTCCCTCAGATACTATCACGCGTATCTCACTTACAGAATGACTCTCAGTATCAGATGACTGGGCGTTTTGAGATTCTTCTTTATCTTCAGAAGAGCCTACTTTGACTTCAGCACCAACACCCACGCCAACTTGAGCTTGGGCATAGACTGGCGAGTAAGCCAAAGCAGTAGTTGCAGATAACAGCATTGCAATAATAGCAAATGCTGCTGTGTTACTTGCTTTCATAGTATAGCAGATTGCAAGATTTTATTTAAAATTCATACCTCTTAATGCGGGGTGCTTTTATTTCAAGCCAGTCCGCAAAAAAATACTGATTTCTAAATATTTCAAATTAAAACAAATCAATAATGAAACAAAAACACTATCATCAATGGGAATATGATGAAAGATTCAGAACATGTATGATATGTTTTAAAATAGAAATGTGTCATGAAAACGTTTTGAATCAAAATAAAATCCAAATAGGTGTTGCATAAATTGAGATCAAAACCACCAATATTTGGAAAAGCAAAAATTAAAACACATAATGGAAGTGTTACTGTATTATTTACAAAATCAGTAACGCTTTAATTTTTTATTTTTATTAAATTAAAATTTAAATTTGAATTATTCCGTTTTCTATCAAAAACTCTGTTGCAGATATAAACTCAGAATCACTAGTTTGTCCTTCAGTCCACCATTGAATGTTAATCTTTACCCAGTCAGGAATAGTTGTAAGACTAGATGAAGATTCAACATCAGATACAACAATAATATTTTGTGTAATTAAATACTCCATTGAATTTACAAATTCATCTGTTGATACTTTGTCTTCTATCCACCACTGTGCATTATTTTTAACCCACTGTGGAACAAGTTGCGGGTTGTTTGGTTGTGTATTAATTTCACTAATCTTAACTGTCTTGATATCATTTGATTCAAGTTTTTTAAATAAGATTTCTAATTGTTCAATTTGTTGATAATCTACTTTGTTCTGATACTGATTGTTATAGTATAAAGCAAATTCTTGTGGATGTAGTGTAACTACAGCATAGCCATATTTAGATAAGCTGTCCTGGACTTGGTGGAATGTAAAATCTGCACTCTTTCCTACAAATCGAGTTCTCTCTTCGTTAAGGTCTCCTGTAAATGCAGTCTCAGGGAAATGATACAGGACTTGATCAGATAATG
>JAWVZS010000082.1:0-4892 GCA_033722055.1 Nitrosopumilaceae archaeon | reverse complement strand
CATGCCAAGAACCTCAATTGCCAAATCAAAGTTTGACTGCATTGCCTCGCTTTGTGCCTTGTCAAACAAAACATCCCCATTTAGCGGATAGTCTTTTAGAATTTCATTACAGCATTGAATAGATTCTTCATACCTTTTCATCGAATAAAGAATTCTTTCCTTGTGATATAGCAGTATGTTATAGTTTGGATGATTCAATAGTGTATCATTACATAACGATAAGGCATCATCTAGCTTCTTTTGTTTTCTTAATGAAGAAATCTTGTTTATCAATACTGGTAAATCGTTTGGATTATTCTGTAATGCTTTATCATAGCAGGATATTGCCGCCTGATAATCTTTGAGCTTGCTTAATGCATATCCTTTGTTGTTTAGTGCAGAAATATTGTCTGGTTGTGTGTTTAGAATTTTATCATAATATGATATTGCGTCTTGAATTTTACCATTTAGAAAAAGTCGATTTGCCTCATCAAGTATAGATTCTGTCTTTGGATCTGTCATGGCTTCATAATTATTTTGCCAAATACATTTCCCTTGAGCATCTTTGTGTGAGCTTCTGCTGCCTGCTCTAAAGTAAATGTCGAGTCTATAATTGATTTTATTTTTCCCTGAGACATCCAGTACAAACCCTGTTCTAGCTCAGCTCTTGTCCCCTGAGTAGAGCCAAGTATGTTTATTCCCTTGAAAAATATGTGTCGAAGATCAGTCGGTGCATTGTATCCCGTAGTGGCACCAGTAGTTACTATGGTTCCTCCATAATTCATCAGGGTTAGCTCCTTGTTCCAGTGAGTGCCCCCTATGTGCTCAAAGATTACATCGAGTCCTCTTGGAGCGCCGTATGGTTTTGGAATTTCTTTTGCAATAGTTCGTACTTCTTTGTGCCAGTCATCCTTTCTGTGATCTACTGCATAGTCTGCACCAATCTCCAATAGTTTATCTAATTTACCTGGACTAGCAGTAGAAATTACTGTACAACCATAAAGTTTAGCAATTTGTATGCCATAATTTCCAACACCAGAGCCACCACCCATTATCAAGACAACGTCTCCTGGTTGTATTTTGGCTCGTCCAACCAACATATGCCAAGACGTAAGCATTGTCATCGATGCAGCTGCTGCATCATCATAAGACACGTTGTCTGGAATCTTTACAACATTTACTTCAGGCAAGTGAGCATACTCACAGTATCCTCCCCATAACGGCCCTGTTTGAAATCCCCAAATTAGTCGTTGTTTGCAATCATATTCACGTCCGCTGGTGCATGCCTTGCAAACTCTACAAGACATGTTTCCATGAGAGACAACTCTATCACCTACTTTGATATTTTTTACATCATCTCCCACTGCAGTGACTTCTCCTGCAGCATCTGTTCCAGAAATGTGTGGAAGAGGTACTTGTAGTGGTTTTCCCCGCATTCCCCAAATATCATCATAGTTTAGCGCTGCTGCTTTTACTTGAAATACGACCTCATTTGGCGCAGGTTTTGGTTCTGGAATATCTTTTATTTCTAGTATTTTTGCAAAGTCATCATCTGTGGTGTATTGCTCGTATACTAACGCCTTCACAGTTTGATATTGACTCCATGAGTATATCAATCAACAAATTGCTCAAAAACAATTATAATCATAAAAAAGGACAACAGACCATGTCAGAAAATACTTTTCCAGGCGACAAAATTGCAGCAATAGAAGAATACGAGGCAGGACATAATGCGTACGATAATGGAGACATGGTCTTCTCAGCAGTTATTGGAAAAAAGAACATTGACAAAGATTCCCGTACAGTAAGTATCAAACACAAAAAAATGCTTTCTATTCCTCAGGTAGGCGATGTTGTGATTGGAAAAGTTGTGGCTGTAATGTCATCTATGATTGCAGTATCAATAGAATACATCAATGGCAAAAAAACAGTATCTAATGTAGAATGCATTTGCTCTACAAGAAACATTAGAAGAAAAAATGTAGCACTAGTAAACGATATTATAAAATTAAAAATTATTGGTCATCTTAACGGTACAATTCATGCTGCAATGGATGAACAAAATCTAGGAGTACTATTCACTAAATGCAGAAAGTGTGGTGGAGAGGTAGTTCAGATGCGAGATGCCATCAAATGCATTGAATGTTCATGGATTGATGAAAGAAAATTATCAAATGAATTCGGTAACAGTGATTTTATCAGACTAGATGAGTGAAATGGTAAAGGTTTCGTTCCAAGGAGAACGTGGAGCCTATAGTGAGTCAGCTGCCAAAGAATTTTTCAAAAAGGAAATACAAACTGTTGCATTTCCAACATTTGCAGAGATTTTACAGAGTACTGCAGATAACAAAACAGATTATTCTATTCTACCAGTAGAGAACTCTATTGAGGGAAGTGTTGGCGAAAGCTATGACTTGCTGTATTCAACTCAGCTAAAGGCAGTTGGAGAAATTTATTTCAAAATAGAGCATTGCCTTATTGGAAATTCTACTTTGGATAAAATCGATACAGTATACTCTCATCCACAGGCGCTTGGTCAATGTAGAAAGTTCATTCAAAAACAAAAATTCAAGACAGTTCCAACATACGATACTGCAGGAAGTGTCAGCATAATAAAAGAACTCAACAAGGAGAACACAGCTTGCATAGCAAGCAAGAGTGCAGCAGAAATTTCAGACATGAAGATAATATCTGAAAATATTGCAGACAATCCAAACAATTACACAAGATTTCTAATATTGTCAAAAGATTCCACGGATGAATCAGACAAGGACAAAACCTCGATAATATTTTCAATAAAGCATGAGCCTGGATCGCTTTACAAAATCATAGAAAAATTCCAAAAGTACGGAATAAACCTCACCAAAATTGAATCACGTCCAAAGAAAACTACAGTATGGGAGTACAACTTTTACGTAGATTTTGAAGGACATGCCAACAATTCTGAAATAAAAAAAATGCTAGATGAGATAAAAAAGGAAACAAACTTTTTCAAGAATCTAGGTTCGTATCCCAGTGCAAAGCTAAGCTAAAAGCCCTTTGGCTTTCTAAGACTGAATCCCATACTGAATCCAATTATCACTACGCCAGATGTGATTACAACAAAGTGATATGCAAATAGTATTGGATCAGTGGATACTTCAAGTGTAGCATCAACTACGAGTTCAGAGTTTCCAGTGTTTTGGATATTGATTATTGTTTTACCATCCTGCAGATGAACCCAATCCAGAGTTACTTCCTTGGTATGAGGTGTTTTGGGTATCTGCAGGCCATCTCCTGGACTCTTCAACGATAGATCAAATTTTTCGCCACTAATTTTCATGATATGGTGAGCACCATCGTCTCCAGTAATTGTGTACGTGGTAGATTCACCCACATCAAAGGTTTCGTGAACTTCCAGTGGACCTCCAGTAATTTCTAGGATTAATGCAACTATTCCGACTGCAATAATTATGGAACCGGCACCTATTCCAATGGCAGTTCTTTTTGTAAGCATAACGATAGGGATTTGGATATTGCTTAAAAAATTACCTACATTAATGATACATCGTGCGGTTGGCTTTCAGCAAATCCAGCGCCAGACATTTTAATGAATTCAGCATTTTCTTGCATCTGAGTAATTGTATGAGCACCACAATAGCTAAGACCGGAACGAACTCCTCCTGTAAGTTGTTTTAGAATATCAGTTACGGTTCCCTTGTATGGAACCATTGCTTCTACTCCTTCTGCAACATAATCATTAAGATCATCTTCAAGTGAGATTGTTCCAGTTTCCTTTGATTTTCTGCCAATGGATGCAGCCAAAGATGCCATTCCCCTGTATACCTTGAATCGTTTACCATTCTTTGTCAGAACTGTTCCAGGGGATTCATCTGTTCCACCAAGCATGCTTCCTATCATTACAGATGATGCACCAGCAGCAAGTGCTTTTGTTGCATCACCAGAGTTTCTTGTGCCCCCATCTGAAATTATTGGAACACCATATTGTTTTCCTATTTTTGCACAATCCATAACTGCTGTAAGTTGTGGAACACCAGAACCAGTAATTACTCGAGTAATACAGATAGAGCCAGAACCAACGCCAACCTTTACCGCATCTACTCCTGCCTTGATTAGATCTTCAGCACCATTTGCAGTTGCAACATTTCCAGCAATAAGTTCACAGTTAGGAAATGCCTTTTTGAGATGTTTTACCGTGTTGATTGCATTCTCACTGTGACCGTGTGCAATATCTACTACCAGTACGTCAACTTCAGATTCTATCAATGCTTCTGCTCTTTCCATAAAGTCTCCCTTTACACCCACTGCAGCACCAACAAGCGGTCGTCCCTTTGCATCTTTTGATGCCATAGGATAATCCTCAATGTTTTTGATATCTTTGGATGTAACCAGTCCTTTTACTTTACCGGAATCATCAACTAGTGGTAGTTTTTCAATTCTATTTTGGTGCAGTATTTCCTTTGCCTGATCTAGACCTACACCCATTTTTGCAGTGACTACATCTTTTGTCATCACATCTCTGACCAATCGAGTAGTATCAGTCTCAAATAACAAGTCTCTGTCAGTTACAATTCCAACTAGTTTTGACTCATTATCAATTACTAGTAATCCAGATATTCCCATATCATCGGCATACCTGATAGCATCTGCTATTGTTTTGTCTGGACTAATTGTGTAAGGATTCTCAATCATCACACTACCAGATCGTTTTACTCTCTGTACCTGATCGGCTTCTTCTTTAATTGTTAAAAATCTGTGAATAATTCCTATTCCTCCTGCTCTTGCTATGGTTACTGCCATAGAAGATTCGGTAACGGTATCCATGTTGGCGCTCACAAAAGGAATGTTAATTGATATATTTCTGGAAAGTTTTGTACTCAAATCGGTTTGGGATCTTGATGTAATATCAGAAT
>JAWVZS010000081.1:0-4954 GCA_033722055.1 Nitrosopumilaceae archaeon | reverse complement strand
TTTTGATAATCAAAAAAGACCACATGTAGGCCCAGTTAGCATGCAAGTTCATGTGCCTCTTATAGATAAGAGAACAGGACAAATCATTTCGATTACTGGTGATGTAGTTCAGATAATGGACTCTGAAACTTTTGAAACTATTGATGTAACCGATGTCGATGATGAGATACAAGGTAAATTAGAAAATGGACAGAATGTAGAATATTGGAAAGTAATGGATAGAACAAAAATAATGAGGATTAAATCCTAAAACATTTTATCATGGCGACCGATATTGACCGTTTTTTAGAAAAAAGCGTGAATAAAACAATTTTAATAAAATTAAAAGATAATCGTACAATCAAAGGTGATTTGAATTCCTTTGATGAGCAAATGAATTTAGTTTTAAAAAATGCAGTTGAAGTTGGAACTGATAACAAAAATACTCCTCTTGATGATATCCTTCTTCGTGGCAATGTTATCGTAGCTGTTTCATTATTTGATGAAACAAAATAATTTTGCCTTAAACAGTCTGTGGGTTTACAACTAAAATAATCAAATAAACAACATCTCATGGATGCTGATGATGACTGGAAAAGCCGTCTGAAATATGATGAGGATTATGAGTAATGAAGCATCCATAACTTAACAAACAACACTGTCTTGTGAATTAATTATGAAACTAGCATCACTTTTTTCTGGTGGAAAAGATAGTGCATTTGCTATTTATTCTGCACAGAAATTGGGGCATCAGGTAACGTGTTTGCTAACCGTAATGCCTTCTTCTGATGATAGCCATCTTTTACACCATCCAAATGTATCTTGGACCAAATTACAATCAGAATTAATGAATATTCCACAGTTAGTTGGTTCTGTTAAAACTATTGATACAGATTCAGAACTACTTGTCTTAGAGGAATTACTCCAAAAAGCTAAAGATGTCTTTGATATTGAAGGATTAGTCCATGGAGGAATAGCAAGTAATTTTCAAAAAGAAAAGTTTGAGAAACTGTGTAAAAAACTAGATTTACAATCAGTTGCACCCCTTTGGCATCGTGAACCAAGAGAATATTTGAACACGTTACTAGATAATCGCTTTGAATTTATCATAACTAGCGTGTCATCTGATGGATTAGATGATGGGTGGCTTGGAAAGGCAATTACATCTGAGGATCTATTGATTCTTGAAAACCTATCTAAAAAATTTGGGTTTAATCTTAATTTTGAAGGCGGTGAAGCAGAGACCTTTGTCACTTGTTGTCCTTTATTTTCTAAATGCATTAAAATTCATGAGGGTAAAAAAATATGGGATGGTTATAGAGGAAGGTTTGAAATAGTAGATGCAGGAGTAAACAACAATGCTTGATGGATTAAAAAATAACTTACGGGCAGCAATAAAAAAAGTAGTAAAATCTTCAGGAATTGATGAAGAATTAATCAAAGAATTATCAAAAGACGTACAACGAGCATTATTACAATCTGATGTTAATGTTAGACTGGTATTAGAAATAACAAAACAACTCGAAGAACGTTCTCTTAATGAAACGCCTCCTCCAGGATTATCGAGAAAAGATCATATTGTAAAGATTCTATATGATGAACTTGCAAAATTATTAGGAAAAGAAACTGATTTTAATTTTAAAGCAGGTAAATTAAACAAGGTAATGCTGCTTGGTATACAGGGCAGTGGTAAAACTACAGTTTGTTCCAAATTGGCAAAATTTCTCACAAAACAAGGATATTCTGTAGGTGTTATTGGTGCTGACACTTATCGACCTGGGGCATTAGTGCAATTACGTACAATGTGTGAAAAAGCAAATGTAGAAGTTTATGGAGAAGAAGATAACAAAGATTCTCCTAATATTGTTCAGAAAGGACTAAAACATTTTGAAGATTCTGGATTGGATATTATTCTCATTGATACTGCTGGTAGACATAAGGAAGAACGAGATCTTTTAGATGAAATGACAAATATCAATAAAGTTGCAGATCCTGATCTTGCTTTACTAGTAATTGATGGTACCATAGGCCAACAATGCTTCAACCAAGCAGAAGCATTTCATAAAACAGTGCCTGTAGGTGGTATAATTATCACCAAACTTGATAGCTCTGCAAAAGGCGGTGGTGCAATAGCTGCTTCTGCTGCTACTGGTGCACAAATTATGTACATAGGTACTGGTGAAAGAATAGATGATTTAGAAAAATTCTCTCCAACTAGATTTGTTGGTCGTTTACTAGGAATGGGGGATATTCAGGCCGTCTTAGACCTGGCAAAACGATTGGAAAATGAAGCTGATGATGTTAGACTGAAAAGAATTTCTAGCGGAAAAATGAATATGGAAGATTTTTACTTTCAACTTGAAGAAATGACAAAGGCAGGTTCTCTAAAAGGACTGTTAGATAGTATGCCTGGTATATCTGGAATGGTAAAAGAGGATCAATTTGATCAGATGGAAGAAAGAGTATCTAAATGGAGATATGTAATTCAAAGTATGACTAAACAAGAAAAAGCTGATCCTGATTTGCTAAATTCCTCTAGAATAAAGAGAATCGCTAGAGGTTCTGGTTGGCCTGAACATGAGGTAAAAGAGCTCATCAAGAATTATAAAAATTCTAAAAATATGATGAAAGCATCTAAAGGGAGACAGATGCAAGGCATGCTTCGTAGAATGGGTCTTGGATAATTTACTAGAGTTTTCTTAACTATATACTAATGAACATACAAAAAATTATTCCTACTGCAAAAAGAATACTTGAGCAGTATTCGTTTTGTGATGCTTGTCTTGGAAGGCTGTTTTCAAAAAAACTAAACTTAAAATCAAATAAAAAATTAGGACAAAAAATAAAATTACAATCTAATTACGAAGACGACAAGTGTTTTATCTGCAAAAACCTGATGGATAATTTAAAACCCTATTTGGAATTGATGTTAGAAAAATCCTCTGATTATCAATATTCTACCTTTGTTGTTGGAGCTATTTTAAAACCGTCTATAATTGATAGGGATGATTTCATACGTTCTAAATTTAAACTGAAGGGAATTGATAGCATAAAAACTGATTTGACACATGAGTTATCAAATTATTTCAAACGCAAAACTCGAAAGATTATTGATCCTTTAGATCCTGAGCTAACACTTACTGTTAATACAAAAGATAAGTCATGTGAAGTCCGCTCAAAATATCTTATTTTCAGTTCGAGATATTCAAAATTCAAACGTGGAATGCCACAAAAACAGAAACGATGTTCCAATTGTAATGGAAAGGGATGCATGGAATGTAATATGCATGGGATAACTTCTTTTGATAGTGTAGAAGGGGTGTTTTCTAAATTTCTCTTTGAAAAGTTTGGAGGAACCTTTGCCAAATTTACATGGATTGGAGGCGAAGATAAAAACAGCTTGGTTTATGAACCTGGAAGATTATTTTTTGTAAAACTACAAAACCCAAACAATAGAAGAATCCGTATTCCCTCTAAAATTAAACAAAACTCTCTACTTTTTACTCAAACAAAAATAATTTCAGATCTGCCTAAACAACCAGTACAATTTCACTCATTAATTGAAATGGATATTACAACAAACGATGCACTTGATCCTTCTAATTTAAAAGCCCTTAAGAAACTCCCAAAATCAACTGTTATAGTATATGAAAATTCTGGAAAACGTTCAGAAAAATCCGTTTATTCATTAAAATATAAAAAAATTGCAAAAAACAATCTGCGTATTTTTATTGATGTTGATGGAGGTTTACCAATTAAGCGATTCGTTGATGACTCTAATGTGGTACCTAACCTTGAAACACTCCTTAATGATAAATGCAAATGTAAATTCTTTGATTTTCATAAAATCTGTTTACAATGATAACAATTAACTAAGCCAATAATTTTACAAATATTATGCCACAAAGAAAAAAAGTAAAACACCAAAGATGGGCAGACCAAAGATCTGAAAGAAGAAAAAAGAAAAAATCAAAAGCTGGAAAGCCAAAATCCAGATAAAAATTAACACTTTTTACCAGTAGTACTACTGCGTGGATAGATTGGACCCATTAATACGTGTCAAAGAAGCACATGAAAAGAAAATACTGCCTGATAAAATCTATGATCTTATTGTAAAAAGATTTCCAATAACGGTTGCCGGTATTAATAGAATTGAAAAAGCCTCTGGAATGCGTTTTCCAGTGGCATATGTTGAACCATCTCTTGTTGTTTCTTCTCCGCCAAATTCCTTTGAATTTGGAATATTATTTGCTAGAACTATTCCTATATTTTATGAAGAAAAATTTCAGGTAGTAATTCAAATATCTGCACCCTTGGTAGCCTATGGTCTCAAAGGAACCATTCATGCAGTACTTGCTCATGAGTTTTTACATTATATTGACTTGATTCGAAAAATATCAAAAATGGATCTTTTATCTGATGAAGTTTCAGGAAATATTTTTGAAAGTGTTTATGCTGATGAAACTCGATTATTTGAACCACGTGCAGTCTTTAATGATAGGACTCTTCTAAATCATATTACTAAAAGATTTCCCGCAGGATTTCGTGATTATAAATTAGAAGATAAGGTTATGAAACAATGGGTAGACAAAAAACTTCCAAAAACTAACATACTGCTTGATGCAAATACAATAAAACTTTCTGCCGAATCATTATCTAAAATTAAATTTGATCCTAACCTTTTGCTTAAACTCGAACAACTTGAAGAAAAGAGTAAAAACTTACGTAAGAAAAAACTTTACTGATTAAATTCTGTGTATCCGCATTTTCCACAGGTGTGTCTGTTTTTATGTTCGGACATAAATACGCCTTTTCCACATCTTGAACATACTTTTCTTGTTCTTGATACTTTTTCGCCATCTATTTTATAATATCCATACACTTTAGGACTGGAACCTTTTTTTCCTGCCATTATTCAGATTTCTCCTCTTTCTTTTCTTCAGCATTATCTGGTTTGTCTTTTGTCTCAGCTGCT
>JAWVZS010000080.1:0-5092 GCA_033722055.1 Nitrosopumilaceae archaeon | reverse complement strand
GTTTTACTATATTTTACAGCCAGTTTTGCTAAATGGTTGGCTAACTTTGCAACTTTTGGTTCAATAATTTCTAGAGCATCTCGCATTTGCATAGAATTACTGGTATCTACCAAATCATTACTAGTTAATCCGTAATGAATCCACGGCCTTACATTCTTTGCACATTTTTCACTAAGTGATTCTACAAGAGCAGCTGTGTCATGGTCACTTTTTGCTTCTAGTTCCTTGATTCTTTTTGCAGTAATTTTACCTGATGTTGCAGCTCTGAAAATCTCTCTTCCTGCTGTTTTTGGTATTAAACCAATCTCGCTTTGTGAGATAGCTGCAGCCCCTTCAATTTCTAATTGATAATCAATCTTTTTCTGTTCGCTGAAAATTTCTAGCATTTCTTTAGTGCCATATCTTCCAGTATCAATTGGTAAAATTGCCAATAATTTAGCACTTGAAGCATAGAAAATAAACTTACTTACTCGAGTTATTGTATTTGAAAATTAACTATCCTAAATAATCTGTGTTAATTTTTAAAATATAATTTCTCCCTTATTTTCTACGAAATTATTATTGACAGTTTTAAATTATAGGAATTCTATACTTTAGTATGGCAACTGTAGAAGGAGAATGGGTAAATCTACTTGCAGAAGTGTTTGAAAGATTAACTGCAAAACACACATCGATTTCCTATGATTTCAATGGAGTAACCTTTGAAGCTGATCGTGCAGATTCTAAAGGAAAATACCTTCCCACTGGAAAAGTTAAGATCACAGGAAAAATAACTATCACTGTAGGATAAATCAGAACTTATGGAAATTGATCTTCCTGTTAATCTTTTAAAATTAGTAAAACAAGGAAGTTTGGTTGTTAGTGAAAACAATAAACAATCAGTGAAAATTTCATTTAATAATAATTCTGTTTTAATTGATCTTTTAGAAATGAAATTTAACATTCCAACAAATACCGGAATTTTTACACGTCTTAGTGAAGCACGTGAATTTGCTAAACTATTGAAAAAAAGACATTATACACTATGTATTTCTCATAAAGGTAAAACAGTAATTAAACTTGGAAAAGACGCACAACCAAAACTCTCTAGATTGATTACAAGAAGTGATGCTGTTGAAATTTCTAATCTTCGAGAACTGAGAAAATTAGACAAACGATTGAGATTAAAATAAATCAAAAATTTAGCAATTTATCTACAAATTTAATTTTCAAAATTACTGATGATTTAAATTGGTATTTGTCATATTTTTTGTGACTCTTATGACTTCAATAACTCCAACTAAGATAGGAGATAATGAATATGTCATCGAAGCTGATTCTAATTATGGGATGAAAGTTCCTGTTAGAATTTATGCTAACGAAGCTTTAATCAACAAAATGTTAACTGATAGAACCCTTTTACAAGCAAGAAATGTTGCATCTATTCCTGGAATTTTAAGTCATGGTGTAGTTTTACCTGATGGACATGAAGGTTATGGATTTCCTGTTGGTGGTGTAGCAGCTATGGATGCAGAAGAGGGAATGATTAGCCCAGGTGGTGTGGGATATGATATCAATTGCGGTGTACGTTTACTACGAAGTAATTTGAAAGAAAAACAAGTACGAGAAAAACTAAAAGAACTTGTGACAAATCTTTTTAGCTCAATACCTTCTGGTGTAGGATCTAAAGGATCAGTTAAACTTAGTCCTTCCCAATTAGATGAAGTATTAGTAAAAGGAGTTAATTGGGCAATTGCAAACGGCTATGGCTCTGCCCATGACGCAGAAGTATGTGAAGAAAATGGTCAAATAGATAATGCTGATCCTAACAAAGTTTCTGATAAAGCTAGAAAACGAGGTGCTCCCCAGTTAGGTAGTCTAGGATCAGGAAACCACTTTTTAGAAATTCAAAAAGTTTCAGAGATTCATGACACAATTGCTGCTGAAAAAATGGGCATTCAGGAAGGAACTATTACTGTGTTGATTCATTGCGGTTCTAGAGGTTTTGGTCATCAAGTATGTAGTGATTATCTTAGAACTTCTGAACAATCTTTAGAAAAATATGGTATTGAATTACCTGATAGGGAACTTGCATGTGTTCCAAATACTTCAGAAGAAGGAGAATCATACCGCAAAGCAATGTTTTCAGCTCTAAATTTTGCATGGAGTAATAGACAAATGATTACTCACTGGACTAGAAAATCATTTGAACAAGTATTCAAACAATCTGAATCCGATCTAGATATGAAATTAGTTTATGATGTGGCTCATAATATTGCTAAAGTAGAAAAACACAAAATTGATGGAAAAGAAAGAAAAGTTGTGGTTCATAGAAAAGGAGCAACCAGAGCATTTCCCGCAAATCTAGAGGAAGTACCTGAAAAATATCGTAGTATCGGACAACCTGTATTAATTCCTGGTTCAATGGGTACAGCTAGTTGGATTCTTCTGGGACAACCTAATTCAATGAATTTAAGTTTTGGATCTACCGCACATGGTGCAGGACGAACTATGTCTCGTTCAAAAGCTAGAAGAAATTATACTGAATCTGATGTCAAAAAAACCCTAAACGAAAAAGGAATTTTCCTCAAAGCATTAACTAGAGATGGGGTAGTAGAAGAAACCCCACAAGCCTACAAGGATGTAGATGCAGTGGTTAATGTTTCTCATGAACTTGGAATTGCAACAAAGGTTGCAAAATTAGTCCCTATAGGAGTGATCAAAGGATGAGCGAAGACGATCAAGAATTAGAAAGATTAAAGGCAAAAAGACTAGCCGAAATGCAACGAAATATTTCTACTAAGAGCCAATTAGATACTCCTCCGTCTCAGACTAAACCTAAACCAAATCCTAGGGATATTGTTGTTTCAAAGTTGGGCTATCGAGGTCTTGAAGTATTAGAGAATGCAGAAAAACAATTTCCTAATGAGACCAAAATGATAATAGAAAAAATAGCAGAACTTTTGTCGTCTGGTGAAATTAATGAAATCTTAGATGGAGGGAAGTTATTGTTATTGTTTAGATCAGTGGGTCTTAACATTAGAATGGATACTAAAATCAATGTAGAACAGGATGGAAAATTTGTTTCCTTATCTGATAAATTAAGTAGTAAAACTAAAAGTGAAGATTAATGGGGGCAATATTAGAAATCAGTACAAAAAATTATGAAAACGATGTAGTACTTGTAAAAAAAGCATTATCTCAGTTGGAGACTCTTGTTCAGGGTTATAATGGATATTTGCTTAGCGAACCTACAAGCAACTTTGGTTGGACATTTTTTAAAATAGCTTTAAAACCAAATTTACACAAAGGAATTGAAGAAGAATTTTCAGATATGATAAACAAATATCGGTGGAGTAAACAACCTGAAAAATTTGCAAAGTTTATGGGCGATTATTTTCAAGCAAAGGGTTGTAATGTAAAAGTAAAACTACTTGATTACTAGACTCTTCGTCCTCGTTTTCCACCTTTCTTCCTAGTGGTGTCATGTGGAATTGGTGTAACATCATCTATTCTCCCAATTTTAAATCCGCCTCTTGCAAGTGCACGTATGGCTGCTTGTGCACCGGGACCTGGCACTCTAGACCCTACGCCTCCAACAGCTCTTACTCTAATATGAAATCCTGTAAATCCTTTGGAATGTGCTGATTCAACTACTGCATTTGCAGCTTTCATTGCAGCAAATGGTGATGATTCATATCTGTCTGCATTAACGTGAATTCCTCCTGAACTAATAGCAACTGTTTCAGCTCCAGTCAAATCCGTCATATGGATGATTGTGTTGTTGTAACTACTGAAAATATGAGCAATTCCCCATTTGTCTGGCTCCTCTGTTTTAGTCTCAGTTTTTGATTTAGACTCCGTCGTAGTTTTTGGTTTTTCTTCTATTATCTCGGTCTTTTCTTCTTGAACCTCTACTGGAGCATCAGTTTCTGACAATGTATACTCCAATTTTAAAGGGTTTAAAAAACATTGATTTTAGTTACCTTGAATTTTTGTTTGTTATTATACCTTAATTTATTGAGATAGTTAATGCGTATGATTATGCCCATAGCAATTGGTGTGGCTATAGCCTCTGCCTTGATCGGTTCATTTGTTCTTACTTTAACAAGTTCTACAGAACATGAATCTGTGATTGACCTACAAGAAAAATGTTACAAAATAGCCATGGAGGGATTTAAAATTCAAGTAAAATATCCAAATCTTACTATTGATGAAATCCCTCAACCTGATAATGATTCATTGCAATACCTTGATGATATTTGGTACTCTGAATGTGTCTCTCAACTAACTCAAGAGAAAATTTTAGAAATTGCTCAATCCGTTCAAAAAGATTACTCCTCCTCAAACTAAAATTATTTGAAATGCTTCCATCCTAAATCTTTTAATTTGTTGAAACTATCATTTTTTTTCACAAAAACACTATTGCCTCTAGAAACCTTTCCTATTTGAATTACTGGTGTTTTTGTCCTCTTTGCACTTTCAATTATTTTTTTTCCATATTTTTTTGGTGTAGTAAATATAATTTCATATTCCTCACCTGAGTGAAAAATTAGTTTCATAGGATCTATGTTATTTTGTTTAGCAAATTCATAAATTTCTTTTTTTGCACCGACATCAATTCCGCGGGTGGGCTCATCCAGGAAGACCAGATCAGGCGAAGTCATCAAAGCTTTTCCTAAAACAACTTTCTGCTGATTTCCTCCTGACAGGCCGGCAACTTTAGAATTCAGGGCAGGAGCTTTTATCCCGAGCTTTTGAAAGTATTTTTTATTTTCAACTACTTCCAGTCTTTGATCCAGCAGACCGTTTTTGACAAAACTTTTAATATGAGAAAGTGACATGTTGAAGGAGATAGACTCTTCCAGAACAAGCCCAAGCCTTTTACGGTCTTCAGTTACCATAATAAGCCCATTGGCTATACTTTCTCCGGCGCTGTTTCCCTGCAGTGGTTTTCCTTTAAAATTTACTTCGCCGCTTACCCGCCGGCCCCTGGCTGCAAAAATATGCATAAGCAGCTCAGTTCGTCCGGCTCCCATTAAACCGCCCACCCCGAGAACTTCACCTCTGGATAATTCAAAATTTATGCCTTCCAGAGTCACAGAGTGAGCCT
>JAWVZS010000079.1:0-5114 GCA_033722055.1 Nitrosopumilaceae archaeon | reverse complement strand
TTTGATGAAGGATTATTAATAAAATCCATGAGAGAAGGGAATATACTATATCTTGATGAAATCAATTCTGCAGAGGCAGATGTTTTACTTAGATTAGATGAAGCATTGGATGATAGAAGACAAATTGTATTAAAAGAATCTACAGGAGAAACAATAACTGCAAAGAAGAACTGGTTTGTCATAGCTACAATTAATCCATTAACACATTCGGGAACTAAAGAATTGCCACCACAGTTAATCAGTAGATTTCCAGTAAGAATAAGATTAGAATACCCCCCAGAAGACATTGAATGTGAAATTATCAAAAAGCATGTTTCTAAAAATTACGATTCAGAAATTCTACAAGGAGTAAAATTAGCTAATACATTAAGACAGGCAGCTTCAGTAGAAGAATTATTTTATTCACCAAGCTTAAGAGAAACTATTTCTTATGCCAAGCTATTAGAAGTAGGTGTATCTGCAAAGGAATCTGCAAATATTGTTTTTGGTAATGTCTATGCACAATGGGGAAATGTAGAATATCAAAAAGTAAAGGACATCATCACATCAATGTTTGGCAATTAAATGCAAAATCTACAATTACAAAATGAAACTCTAATAGAAATTGCAACATTTTTAGTAAGAAGATGGTCAGAAAATGAAAAAATTCTAGTTGAGTTTTCAGAAAAAATAGAAACCCGAACACGCCTAAATGAAAATAAAGTAATTCTTACACCAATGGAAAAACGAATTGGGGATGACTTTCAAAGATACAGGCAATTTAGAACATCATTATGGTATGAGGCCATGAGAATCAAATTTTGTAAGAAAATTCTCAGTAATGATCATGCGTTTGGATTTATTTTAAATACGTTAGAGACTATGCGAATTGAAACATTAGGTAGAAAAATTTGGAAAGGAATGGATGAAGAAATAATTTTCAATTACGCTTACATGTTTCTTTCTAGACCACAATTAAACACAGTTTATGGAAAAGCAAGGATGGTAGAAGCATTTTATCAACATTTTATGTTTGGTGCATTCAAAGGAGAAATTCAATCTAGTCATTTTGAAAAAGTTCGAAAGGCATCTGAATTTGCCAAAAAAGTTGTGGATACTGCTTTGGAAAAAAACTATGACACAGAATATTTAGAAAAAAAAATTACTGAAATAATTAAAATTCTAGATATTGATTCATTGCAAACAATTCCAATTTCATTACCATTCATGAAACCAGGAATGGCAATTACTGAAAAAGACGTATTAAAATTTTTGAAAGTAGTAGCGAAAAATAAAGAAGGTGATTTTGGAAAGCTGGATACGCAAGCTGTTTTGAGAGGAGACAACGTCAAAGATGAATACAAAGTATTGCTTGAAGAAAACAAAAAAAATGAAAACATTGGCATTTCACCTGAAACAATTGGTGTTCAAATTCCAACTACACAAAATGTAGATGAAACTGTAATTTACGATATGGATTTGATTAATAATCTTAAGACAAGATTCAAAGAATGGAAAACAGGTTGGAAAGAACAACACTTACCTACAGGCGAAGAGTTTGATGAAGAGAATTTCATTGATGGTCATGAGCCATTTTTTACAGATGAAAAAAAATCAATTAAAACAAAGATAGCCATATTGTTGGATCATTCATCTAGTATTGCATCAAATGCTATAGAATACAAAAAAGCTACTTTGGCTTTATGTGAAGTTTTAGCATATCTTAAGGTAAAATTTTCAGTTTATGCTTTCAGTACACAAGATAGGGCAGTAGTTTGCTGGCTAATAAAACCAGATAACGTAAAATGGAATTACATTTGTGCAAAAAGACTAGCACAAATAATTGCAAATGGTTCAACGCCATTAGCTGAAGTATATGACAGAATGCTTCCCATACTTCAATCAAAAAAACCAGATGTTTTTTTGACATTAACTGATGGCGAACCATCAGATCCTAATGCAGTAAGAAACATGATAAAAAATATCAAATCTCTGGAAATAAAGATGGTTGCCCTAGGTTTTGGACCAAATACTATACGCGCTACTACAATTGCAAATAATTTGAATCGTTTAGGATTTGAACGGACTGTTGCAACTAGTAGATTAATAGACATACCAAGTAAGGTAATAGGACTGTTAAGTGACCAGTAAATATCGAGTCATATAATAGTCAAATTATAAATTTAGTAAATATACTGATGACAATATGGAGCAAACTCAGGCAAATATAGACAATAATCTGCTTAGTAGATTCGAGCAAGAAATTTGGAGTAAAGTACCCCATTTAGAAGAAAACAAAGTAGTAAACACAACTCCATTAATAGATCTAACAAATGATTTGAAAGAATGTGCAAAAAATGTCTATAAAATTAACCTAGACGATAAAGACATCAAAGTTTATGGAAAATTTGATTCAGAATTACTCAGTGGTTCAATAAAAGTACGAGCTGCAGTTCATATTATTCATGATGCAATTTTGTCAGGAAAATTAAAAAGCGATCAAACTGTAATTGAAGCTACATCTGGAAATTTTGGAATTGCATTAGGACAACTATCAAAGCTTGGACTAAATGTCGTTGCTCTTGTATCTAGAAAATTACAAGAAGGAGTATTCAAAGAATTAAGAAATGAAAATATTCGAATTATGGATTTAGATATGGATATTTGTCCGGCACCGGGAATGGAAAATAAGGCAGACGAGTTAGCTGCAAAAGCTACTGCAGGAAATGTTCGTTCTCAACTGGCAGAACTTGGATTTGATCCAAAAATCTTTGATGAAAACATAAAAGAAATAGAAACACTGTTGGGCAAACAAGATATTATCAATTTAGCAGTATTTCTTGCAAAAATTTATGGATTATTCTGTCCAGCACAGTATGATAACGAGTTAAACATAGATGTTCATAAAACAGTCACTGCAGCAGAAATTGATCAACAATTACATGAAAAAGAGGATTCACTTCAAGATTATCAATTATTTTGTGCATTTGGTACTGGAGGAACATCAGGTGGATTAAGCAAATACATGTCAGAAAAATACAATAAAAAAGCAATACATGTTGTCTTTCCCATTCCAGGTCAAGATGTAGCAGGAATCAGAACTAAAGCCAAAGCATCGGGATTAACACTATACAGACCTGAAACATATGCAGAAGAGCATGAAATAGATTATGAAAAAGCAAAATTTCTTTTAAAATTTTTTGTAGAAAAAGGATATGACATGGGAGAAAGTACCGCATTAGCGTTGTATTCTGTAATGCAAATGGCAAATGAAGGTAAAGCACAAAAATTCATAACTATTGTAGCAGATGGAATTGAAAAATACAAAAAGAATTTTGAGCAGATTTCAAAAAACAACGTTCCTATACAAGTCTCTCTAGAAGATGCAGCATCTAGTAAAGATGATTATGACAAAATAATATGGGTTCATACTCAATATACGCCAAAAGAAGAAGGAATAGAAATTATAGCCAAATCACTAGGAGTAGACAAGTCAAAAATTTCAATTCCAAAAGCAAAGACGATTAATGAATTATTATCAACTCAAAAAATACCAGAAGAGCTTGACAAAGAACTAGAAGGTACAAAAGGCAGATCCTTGTTGGTTTGCATGGCAGGAAACACCTCACTAATGACAGCTCAAGTTCTAGCTAGTAAAGGAATAAGCACTCAAAGTTTGAGTGGCGGGATTACGAATTTGCCTGAAGGAAAAAGAAAAAATCCCGGAGAATATATCCAAATAGCAAGAGAATAACTCGCTTGAAATGTCTATCAATTTCACAACCATTTGCAAGTCTAATTGTAAAGGGTAAAAAGACAATAGAGTTAAGAAAATGGAATACCAATTACAGAGGAGAATTTTTAGTACATGCTCCACTCAAAATCAGAAAAGAAGATTGTAAAAGATTAAGAATCTCAGAAAAACTACCCACAGGTGCAATAATAGGAAAAGTCGAAATCATAAATGTAAAAAAATACAATTCAGCAAAAGAAGTAAAGGCGGATCAAAAATTTCATTTAGCATCGGGAAAATTCAACGATAGAAAATATGGATTTATTTTAAAAAATCCCAGATTATTTCGAATACCAATACCTTGGAAAGGGCAACTTGGTTTTTTTGATGTCAGTTTACCAAAATCTGAAATACCCAACACCGAGCTTGTTTCAGACATAATAGATGAAGAATACAGATACCAATGGATTGGACATCATTAATTTTCTAGCGAAAAACATTGCTAGTATATATAAAGGGACTATTTAAAGTCGGAAAGAATGCCCCAAACAAAACCAGTTGTCAGTGTTGAAAATGTGGTTGCATCGGCATCAATTGAACAGAAAGTAGATTTAGTTGAGATTTCAGAAAAATTTCCTGACACAGAATACAATCCGGATCAATTTCCAGGACTCGTATTTAGAATAATGAATCCCAAAACTGCAACTTTAATTTTTAGAACTGGGAAAATGGTTTGCACTGGTGCAAAATCTGAAGACATGGCAATAAAAGCAGTAAGAACCGTTGTCCAGAAATTAAGAAAGGGAGGAATCAAAATTAAAAAAGATGCGATAATAACTGTGCAAAATATTGTTGCTGCAGTAAATCTAGGAGGAAAAATTCACTTAGAAGTTGCGGCAAGAACATTACCTCGAAGTATGTATGAGCCAGAGCAATTTCCTGGATTAATTCACAGAATGTTAGAGCCAAAAACAGTAATCTTACTATTTGCTTCAGGGAAACTGGTTTGTACTGGTGCAAAAAAGGAATCAGATGTTTATAGATCAGTAAATAACTTACATGCATTATTAGAAGAAAAAAACCTAATGATCTATGAGTAAAATGAATTCATCTATAGACAAACAGAAAATAAACCTCACACCAGAAAAAGGGTTCAACTTGGTTGGAATTGATTTTTTTACTGATTCAAATGGGCAGTTATACCTAATAGATCATTTTGAATTATACCAAGAGGCATTAAAAGCAAAAAATGAAAAAAAGAATTCTGATGAATATTTAATTTTGTATAAAGGTCCAGGCAATGAATATCTTAGTCGCTAGAAGAAAACAAAAACTGTAGAATATTTTACAATTCACTTTAACTGAAATGGAATAGTGTAAACCATTATGAAAAATGAGCCAA
>JAWVZS010000078.1:0-5118 GCA_033722055.1 Nitrosopumilaceae archaeon | reverse complement strand
TATCTGATATGGATTTAATTTGTAAAACAAAATCTGCTACTTCCATAACTTGATTTCCATTAAACTCTAATTGTATGACTATTCCCTCGGATTCCTTTTGATCATCCGTAAATGCTGTTGCATTGTAGATTCCTTCTACATCGAAAAATTGTTCTGTATCTTGTGGAATTACCGCAAACTCTCCTTGATCTGGACTTGGATCAGCTAACATTCCTTTGAAATCACCACTAGGACCATGAATTATTACAAAAACAGTATCTTTGCCATCTTGGGTTCCAACGAACTTTATTTTCTCATCTGTTGTGTAGAATGCCTTTTCTAGTTTAACTGAAGTTACATCAGCATATGCTGGATTAATCATAATTGCAAAAAGAAAAAACACTGCTAGTATTCCAAACTTTTTGTTCACAGAATCGACTTGGTAAGAATTGCTTTTAAAAACCGCGTATAAATTCTTCGAGAGTCTGGCTAACTTTTGTTAACCTCACAAATCCAGCAAAAAACGCATGAAAACCCCTCCATTTTGCTCAATTTTCATCTCATGAAATGTTGGAGCCTTGATTTCTACTTTGTAGTTGTGCTTGTCTAAATCTAATACTTCTCCATATGCTTTTGCAGTTATTTGATATTCTCCATTTTGTTTGATATTTAGCTCTACTTTGGATATGGCAAACCCTTCTGTGATTAGTGTAAACGTAACCTCTTCGAGCCAACTAAAAAGCAAGTATCTCAGGTCTTTTCCTTTAGCTATGATTTCTTTTTGTTCCTTGACCTCTACTTTGTCTTGGTCAACCATGATGTTAATTACGGCATTAGCTACAGTAACGAAGGCTTCTGTTAGATCTTTTGCTCTCACTTCAATGAATGCATCAGTTGCATGTTCTAGAAAGTTATAACTCAACTGTTCGATAGGGCTGCACACTGCCTATTAATTTAGTTGCTTAAGATATTCATGTAAAATCACCTATTCCACTATTAAAACAATTAGAAGGATGGAAACTGAGAAATTCTTAGTGTTCCTATTAAGCAATTTTACAAAATCGAATCCAATGACTAAGTTACTATATGCGACACTAACTGCTGCCATTATTCTAATGTCAGTAACTGCAACTGAGGCTTTTGCACAAAAAGACTTTACAAAAATTGAAGGCAATGACAATATCAAAAACAATCCTATCTCTCAAGACATACTAAACAAAATAGAAAACGCAAAAAAAGAATTTGAACTAAGAAAGCAACTTGAAGAACAACGAAAGGAACATCAAAAACTCATTGATGAACAACGAAGACTTGCTAAACAGTCGCTTGATCAAGAATTGAAAAGAATGGATAGGGCATACGAGGAATTTACTCCCAGAAATGCGTTTGAACGATATGTTTCAGATTTGAATTCTACTCATCATGGAATTTTCTGGGACCAATTTAATTACCTTCAAGCAAAAATATCTCTAGCACAAGATGCCAGAGACTCTGTTCTAGACCAAGGGGGCTCTTATGTTGATGCAATGAAAGAATACGTAAAATATGCAAAGATGACCAAAACTGAAATGATAAACTTTATTCAAACATTAAATGTTAAACACAACTTTGCACAGGAAAAAACACAATCCTACTTTGACTCCAAAGGAAAATTACCACGATATGAAAACGATCTGGATGCACCTTGCTATGACTGTTCAGACAAAATTACAAAGATAAAACTTGTAGGAGACACAGTACCTGTTCAAAACACCATCAAGCCACAGGCAAACATGGTAGATGTTTTACGCGACAAACTATCTGAGATGCAACAAGAATTCCTTGATTCTAAAGATGTAATAACACAAAAGACTTTGGTAGCAGACATGAATAAGATCGTAAAACAGATCCACGCACTAAAGTAATCTCTTTTTTTATTTTTTTGAGGCTAGTAATAAGAGCAATTGATTCTAAAACAATTTAGTCAGGTGTATTTTCTCTCAAATATTGGAAGCAGTCGAGTCATTTCTTGTATGGATTACAGTATTTCTTGCAGAACATCTCTATGAAGGAATATTCCTTGCAGCACTGGTAGAAACTATCGTTCCACCTATACCTACTCTTGCAATATTTCCAACCGCAGGATTTTTAGCTTCTCAGAAAGGAATGTCAATTATTGAAGTCATACCAATGATTCTTCTTGGTGCAAGTGGAGCTACTTTAGGAACCACTGGAATCTATTTGATTGCCTTAAAACTAGGCAGAATTGTTTTGTTAAAGTATCTGAAATTCTTACGCGTCTCAGAAAAAAAACTAGAACGAGTAGAACGTTGGTTTGAAAAATATGGTGATAAAGCTGTATTTCTGGGTAGAATGGTTCCGGTTATGAGAGAAATGATTTCTATTCCTGCAGGACTACTAAAAATGAGAATTCCAAAATTTATTGCATATACTTTTGCTGGATCTTGCGTTTGGGCAGCAGGAACATTACTTGCAGGTTACTATTTTGGAGAAAGCTTGGGTCTAACTCTCAGCTAATAGTTTTAATTTTTCCAAACAATAGTAAGCAGTCACAATATTGTGTTCTTCTAATTCTTTTGAACAACTAGTACATCTCATGAAAATCTAATTGCATTTTACATATTTTAACTACACTGTTTTTTTAAATCGTAGGCATTTTCTCAAACAACCTTTTGGATTGATCGCCTGATTTTTTAGCACTTTCAATTACTATGAACAAATCATTCGTTTTCCTTTTAAGCTAAAAATTCCATATAGTTTCCATAATAGATAGGTGGAGTGTCTCTTTCCCAGACCAAGACCTCACACCATCTATTAACTAAAAATTATCTTAATGATTCTTTGTCAGTTTGGCAATACGGGCAGTGCTTTGTTTTTGTCTTCCTACCACAAATCTTACATCGATCTGGTATTCCTAGTACTGCCTTTTTGTCAGTATTGTAAAATAGCTTTATTATTGCAAAAATTACCACGGCAGCTACGCCTATTGCGATAAAAATTCCAATGGGCATACCTAAAGTGCTTCCTTCTGGTATGTAATACTTATCGTTGGGTAACCTCACCCTTTTCAAAAAAACGCTCTATGTCTTGATGGACTCTAATCTCACATGTCTGCTCTAGATAAAATCCATCTAAACATTTTAGATAGTTTTTTGAAATAACACTTATTTCTTCTTGGGGAATATTAGCAAATTCTTTTACTCCTTCACACTCATTTATCCTTAAACAGTGTGGAAATCCTGTAGTTGGAACTTCTACTGTTTTTTGTTGTTCAAATGAGAGAATCATTGCAAAAAATATTCCAATTGCAATTATAATCATAGAGCCTACTATTATGATGTCTAATTTCCCCACAATGCACCTATAAAATATACAAAATATAGAGTTTAATTTCTTGATAATCAATAAAAGGTAAAAATTCCTACTATTGTAGGTGCAACAATTAGAATTTTTCATGGATGTCTCACCGGAATGGTGGAGAAAAGCTAGGACAAATGACGAATTTCTAAAAGAATATGTATATAAAAAATTTAATCGTGATTATTATCCCAGAATAATTTCTAGGGGTAGGCAAAAAATTGATCTTGACAAATCTGGTACTCCAATAAAGGAATGTATTTTAGAACTACTTCGATATGGCAAGTTTGAATACGAATTTTTTCCAGAAGATGAAAATGTCAAAGAAAGCTATCTGATATCAAACGGTACTGTTCACTTTCATCCAAGAAGAACCAAGATTAATTCTCGATTATTAATCAAAGTCAATCTGTGAATGTTATGTCTCGAGTAATTACTGATGAAGCTTTAGCTAAACTTTGCGATATTGTAGAAAATGCACTTGAGGGAATAGTAATTCAATTTCGTGGACAGTTCTTTGCAGAAGGTATGGAAGAAAGACTGCGTGTAGAGTTTGAAATGAGACTGAGAGCACAACTTGACAAGCTGGGGGCCGACTATGACAAACTACCCAAATCCCAAAAAGAATATCTTCAAAATAGGATACTAACAGCACTTGAATTATTCAAAAAAGAATACGAGTCATAAAAATAGGATGTAAAGTCATTGTGATGACTTTACAAAATCTACAATAGACATTATCTTGCCCATTTCAACTAAATTGCCGTAACTTTTTCCTTTTGTTTTTTGTAATGGTTCATTTGTTACGCTCATGAAAAGAAGTTTTCCTCCATCTAGTGGAATAGTTATTCTCTTTATCTTCTCATATGCAGCAATAACATACAGACCACGTCCTACGATATTTGTAATTTTTCCTCGTTCTTGCCAGGCGCCAATTGCTCTTTGCAGAGTTTTTTTGGTATCAGACAGAGGTACGATGTTTTTAACTCCTTGTCTTTTACTGTGCCATAGAATTTCTCCATTTGAATCGCACACTGCAGCAAACCTTATGGATTCATTGAAATCCATTAGCATGTTTAGAAGCTTTTCATACTTGTCCATTATTTCATTACGTCGTTAACTGTAATAAGAGATCCTAATTTATGGTGATTATTCTTTGTTCAAGTAGAAACTTAATTGCATTAAGAAGTTCTTGTTCTGAAACAAGCTCATCACCATACCACACAAAAATATTTCTTACCCACTCTGGAATTTTTTGAATCTCTTCAACAAAGCTTTGACCCAAATCTGTCATACATTGTCTAGGATATGACTCCATTACAGGAAACCCAGCATCTACACATTCTTGGAAGCTGGAAATTTCATTTATCGGCGAAATCCTCAAAATTCTATCATCCATATTTGTTGGATTTCCTCGTCCGTCATTATTGCTAGTTAAAACATACAACGCACCATCTGGGCCCTGAGCAACATCTCTTAATCGTCCAAATTCACCCAAGAATAATTTTTCATGATCTAATACTCTGTCTGACTCAAAATCAAACATATGCAAGTGCTGTCCTCTAAGTGCAGCTACGAAATACTTGTCGTTCCAATCAGTTATTGTTCCATCATAAAACGTTGCACCTGATGGTGCCCATGTATCATCCCCCGAATGAATCACAGGATTTGTTAGTCCTTGTTTGATTTCATCTCCAATTACAGTAGGCCATCCGTAGTTTTTACCTGGAATGATTAGATTTATCTCATCATGTGCGAATCCTCTAAATCCAGACGGACCGT
>JAWVZS010000077.1:0-5285 GCA_033722055.1 Nitrosopumilaceae archaeon | reverse complement strand
GTACCAGAACAATCACGATTCGTTCATGATGATGATTTAGATGGAATAATCAATGACAAAGACTTGTGTCCAAGCCAACCAGAAGACTATGATGGCGACCGAGACCAAGACGGCTGTCCTGATCAATAAACTTCGTGTAAATTAAGATAAATGTTACCTAGATTTACTAGCAAAGCTTTTCTTGCTCCTATGGCAGGAGTAAGTGATCCTGCTTTAAGATTAGTATGTAAAAAATTTGGTGCCGGTTTAGTGGTTACTGAATTTACTAACATTCATAGTATTATTGCAAAAGAAAGACAATTAAGAGAAAATAAAAAAACCATACAAGAATTTTTAGAATATTCAGAAAAAGAAAGACCACTATCTGTACAACTTTTTGGCTCTGATCTTTTTGCATTAGAAAAAGCTGCAAAAATCGTAGAACCTTTTTTTGATATGATTGATTACAATATGGGGTGTCCAGCACCGCATATAACACAACAAATGGCAGGTGGAGCTTTGTTACAAGAAGTTAACCTAACACAAAAAATTTTTGAAACCCTAGTCAATTCAGTTAAAAAACCAATAACGCTCAAGATGCGTGCTGGAATGAATAGTAATAGCAAATTTTTGTTCAAAGATATAGCAAAAATTGCTGAAAATTCAGGAATCCAAATGATTACACTTCATCCTAGAACTGTTAAGCAAGGATATTCAGGCAAAGCTGATTGGTCTTTGATTAAAGAATTAAAAGAAAACGTAAACATCCCTGTGGTTGGAAATGGTGACATTACAACTCCTGAAGAAGCTAAACAAATGATAGACCAAACCGGATGTGATTATGTAATGATTGGTAGAGGTGCTACTAATAACCCGTTTTTGTTTGAACAGATTAACAATTATCTTAGTAAGGGAACCTATAGCTTATACTCTCTAAAACAGCGCATAGACGTCTTCTTTGAATATTTGACTATGGCGTCAAATTATAAAATCAAATTTTCAAATATCAAATCTCAGGCAATTCGTTTTACAAAAGGATTACATGGAGCAACTGAACTTCGAAAAAAAATTACCACAACAAAAAATTTGCATGAATTAAAACAAATCATGAATCTTGCATATGATATGAATTAATTCCATATTCATACCATTCATAAAAATAATTTAATACCTTACAAATTTTTAGTTAGATTGTAGTTTTTTAAAAATATGTGTAGATTTTTCTAAATTGTCCTTTTATATTTCTGAACACCATTGATAGTATGAAATTAGGAGTTGTAAGTTAGATTGGCTACTGCATACGTTCTAATCAATTGTGAACTTGGTTCTGAAGAATCTGTAATTTCAGAACTTAAGACCATTGATGGTGTAGTAGAAGTACATGGAACATTTGGGGCTTATGATATTTTAGCAAAGATTCAATCTGACCAAGTGGAAAAATTACGAGAAACCATTACTTGGAAAGTTAGAAAAATTCCAAAAATCCGCTCTACGTTAACGCTTATGGGCATTACTGGTCAAGAATAGGAGTTGTAATGACCCAAGCATATGTTTTGATTAACTGTGACTTGGGATCTGAAAAAGCAGTAATCCAATCACTATCCAATATAACTAATGTTAAGGAAGTTCATGGAACATTAGGCCTATATGATATAATTGCTAAAGTCGAAGGAGATACTAGAGAAAAATTATCTAAAGTTATCACAGAACAATTAAGAAAAATACCCAAAGTAAATTCTACAATTACCTTGATGCGTGCTGAAGGAGAAGAATTATTCAAAACATCAGAAAAACTAGTAGGCTCTATGTTGGGACAAAATATGTCACAAGCTTACATAGTGATTCATTGCGATAAAGGTGAAGAATATAGTGTTTTAAAAAATTTAAGTAAAATAACTGATGTTAAAGAGGCCGCAGTGGTTTTTGGATATTATGATGTAATTTGTAAAATAGAAACATCTGATCATAAAACTCTTGAAAACTTGATTACAAAACATTTACGAATCCTACCTCACGTAAGAACTACTATGACTCTTAATGTAATTATAGAACAGGGATCAAAAAAATAACCTTTTAGATTTTTTGTTTTTCTATACAATTTTTACATAATATGACAGGGATCTCCAAGTTTAATTCAAAATTTTTTGTCGTTTTTATATCTCGCTCTTTGTGTTTGCAGCCAAAAATATACTTGATATGATTTACCATGATTAATTATAACAAAACTAGAATTTATCCTTGTTCTATTCCTGATTTTGAGTTATTTTCCCCAAAAATCGCTCCATGTATTTCCTAATTTTTGAATAATTTTGTATGCCAATCGATCTATATTGACATGCGGATCTGCTGTGATCATTAAAATATTATTATCTAAAGGGAAACTCATCATTACTAGTTTTTCTCTCCTTGATGCTGAATATTTTACAGGTCCCATAGAATGATCAAACTTTTTCCTGGTAGATACTCTTACTGCTAGTTCCTGAAAACTCTGTTTTTGCTCTTCATCATTTTCAAATGGGATTAATCCTTTTCTAAAATCACCTTTTACTAGATTCCCATGTTTGTCAATTAGTCCTGCAAATCTTACTTCGCCGTCTTTTAGAATATCTGATAATTTTTGTTCTATTTCCTCTGTCATTTCACACGCATTCTTTAGTTTATTTTGCTTTTATACTTAAATTGCAATATATCTTGTTCCCTTCAAAAATACATGTCTCCCAAAGAGATACCACCTAGAGAGGATTTCCTCTCTATGGTGCTTAATTGATTATTTCTTCTTTTTTTTGTTATGGTGTTCTTTATTGGAAATTTTTCTTTCCTTGCGTATGTTTAAAACCCCTTTCAGGATCATAGGTAAAGCTATGGCAAATAAAATTACTACAAAAATACTTGGTATGTCCGATACTACCTCTTCTGCTGATTTCCCTGGATTCTCAGTTGTAACAATTATTTGAAAAACAATACTTGGTATGAACCATACACATAATCCCAGAATTAACCAGTATAGCCCCTTCATTATTTCGCTTTCATTCTAGATGGATTATAATGTTGAGTCTGTTTCGTATTTGTTTTTAAAATGACTACGAATCTGAAAAATTACTAATGAGTATCCTGGAATTAAAACTACAAAATATAATATTCGTAACCAATCATCCATGGTTTCAACTGTCGTCACCAAATTTGAGCTCAAGTATATCAAAACTGCCATAAAAATAAAAGTCCAAATTAAACTCATTTAACTGCAGGCAAATCTAGACAATTTTAATATTATTACATAATTGTGGTTCTTTTTTTAGTAAAAGAAAGTGTTTAGAGGGCTTCTGCTCCTCTCTTTTTGGATGCAATATTAACTACATCGTCTACTGTTGATATGGAAACAACTCCATCTCCTGCTTTTCCAGAGTAGGCTGCATCTGCGATGGCAGAAACTGCAGTATCTACTTGAGAATCATCAACTAGTGTCATAATTCTTGCGACTTTGTTGTATTCTGCTGTCATACTACCTGTTCCCCTGCCACTTCTTACAGTGGGTCTTGCTCCTGAACCACGTCCTCTTCCTTCAGTAACTACAAAACCTCCTACTTTGCCTTCTAATGCATCTGCAACTGCTCCAACTTTATCAGCTTGGATCACTGCTTCGATTCGTTTCATTTGCCTACCAGAAATATGCATGATTTAAAAAAGATTATATGTTTTTATCATAATTTTATGATACATGATGGGTTATGATAGAATCCATTTTCTTTTTTAATTCCAAAAAATAAAAAATCATTGTGAAAAGCGACGAAAAAAGATCCCATCGATTAAACTATCTGTTAAAATACTATCTGAAGAACCCAACAGAAGGCGATCTATATCAACGAGCAAAACAGATGGGGGTTTCTGACTCTACTGCCAAAGACTATATTCGAACTGTAATTATACAAGCAAAGAAAACATGTTCTAGATAATTCGAGCCTAAAGTAATCTTAAACAATGGAACTTCATAAATAATCCTATAGGTGAGAAATTGCCATGGCTAATTCCTATGATTCCTTAATTGATGATATTAAGGAATTACTGGATAAAGAGAAAGGAGATAAAAGAATTTTAGAGCAAATTTTACGTGCAAGTGAAAACCATGAAGTCATAAGTAATTTTGAAAGGAATTATGTTGATAGATTATCGGAAAAATATCTAAATAAAAAATCTACAGCTGAAGAGAAGCCCAAAACCCCTGACGTTAATCTAATACAACCTACAGTACAGGAAGAAAAACCCATAATAACAGAAACGAAACCTCCTCAAATCAAAAAACCAAAAAACCAACCAGTTTTCATAGGTATTGGAATTGCTGTTCTTGCAGTAATTGTAATTGCAGCTGTGGGTTTCTCAGGAATGGGAAGTGTTTCTACACCGTCAGAAATTGATGATACGCCACCACCTAATCCTACAACCGTAGGTGGAGTAATTTCAATTCAGACTGATCTTTCATCTTATTCTAAAGGAGATATTATATCGATTAGTGGAAAAACTGATCCCTCGCTAGGTGATATGATTTCCTTATCTATTGAAAATCAAAATGGACAACTAGCTTGGTCTGAAAACATCAATGTAAAATCAGATGGTCGGTTTTCCACCTTGCTTATTGCTGGAGGAGATGAATGGAGTTCATCTGGCACTTTTACATTAATAGCTAATCATGGAAATGAATCAGAAACCTTGACATTTTCATTCACAAATTAATTCAAATTCTTTCCAATGTTTGTCTACCAATTTTCGTAAAGATGTTACGCTAATTTCCTCAAAATACTCTCGATATACTATGTACTTGTTGTTTGCTTCTTCATTAGTGTATATGTCACTTGTCATTTTTGGAATGGCATTATTTTTCCATTGAAACATTTCAAAAATCCATACACTAGAATCTGGATTAGAAAAATCAATATCATCACATCCTACAACATATAGAAAACACTTTGAAGATTTGTTTAATTTATCATGTAGTTTTTCATATGCTATCATCTGACCTTTTGGAATGTTTATCTTGTCATTATGAAAACTTTTGAATTCAAAAATAATAAATCCGCCATTATGTTCTATTAGCCAATCTAAATCTGTGCCTCCTGATGCCATCATTCCATGCACTATCATGTCTCCTAGTACTTGTCTACCCCGATTGAATTCCTCTTCGTCAAAAATTTTGTATTTTGGTAAGGAACTCTTTTTTGTTTTCTGTATTGGTGTGTTTTTGGTTTTATTGTTATGATAAAAAATATCAACAATATCATTTGGCTCATTTTTCATAATGGTTTACACTATTCCAT
>JAWVZS010000076.1:0-5318 GCA_033722055.1 Nitrosopumilaceae archaeon | reverse complement strand
GTTGGTTCTGGTTCTTTAGTTGGTTCTGGTTCTTTAGTTGGTTCTGGTTCTGGTTCTTTAGTTGGTTCTGGTTCTGGTTCTTTAGTTGGTTCTGGTTCTGGTTCTTTAGTTGGTTCTGGTTCTGGTTCTTTAGTTGGTTCTGGTTGAGACTCTTGAAATTCAGATAAAATATCTTCAGCGTCTTTTGATTTTTTTGCGTCACTCAATGCTATCTTCTTAATAAAAAACTTAGTTCGGTTTTATTTAATCATTCAGGTGATGTTTCTGAGTATATTCAGTAAGAATTGTCTCAACATCATCAGAATTGTTACAATTTTTAATTTTTTTAACTAATTCTTCCTCTTCAATTTCATAGCAATTTAGAAAATCCTGTTCATCCTTAAAGAACAACAACACTTTATTTTTGAATATACAATGATAGAGTTTATCATTATCCATTAATTCAGGTTTTATCTTAGCACCTTTTTCATCAACAGCTATCGGATATTCCAATAAATTATTCTACATCTGACAATATTTAGATGCATGCGTAATATAGTAATAATCTGTCAATGAATTATAATTATTGGAAAATAGAATAGTTTTCCACATTGATTTTGACTACTTTTATGCTCAGTGTGAAGAGATAAGATCACCTAATCTAAAAGCAAAACCTGTGTGTGTTTGTATTTATTCAGACAGAGGGGGCGATAGCGGAGCAATTGCAACTGCAAATTACAATGCAAGAAAATTCGGAGTAAAATCTGGCATGCCAATTGTTTTTGCAAAAAAAAGATTACAAGACACGGATGCAGAATTTTTACCTGCAGATTTTGAATTCTATTCACAAATATCAGAAAAAGCTATGAACATTATGAAGTCATATGCAGATATTTTTGAATATGTTGGAAAAGATGAAGCATATTTGGATGTATCAAAAAGAACAGAGGGCGACTTTAAGACTGCATCACATCTAGCCCAGCAAATAAAAAATTCCATTAGAGAAGAGTGTAAACTAACTTGTTCAATTGGCATATCTCCCAATAAGTTGGTTTCAAAAATTGCCTCAGACTTTAGAAAGCCTGACGGATTAACACTAGTACCAACTGACAAAGTAGAAGTATTTTTGGAGGCATTAAAAATAAGAGCAATTCCAGGGATTGGAAAGAAAACTGAGAATAAATTTACTGAAATGAATTTAGAAACAATAGGTGATTTAAAAAATCTAGACATATTCACACTTCAAAAACAATTTGGTAGGAAAAGCGGAACGTACATCTACAATTCTGTAAGAGGGATAGACAATGAACCAGTAGCAGAAAAAGAGCCAAGCATACAATTTAGTAAAATTACTACATTAAAAAAAGACTCAAAAGATTACGAATTTCTAGAAAATGCACTTGAAAAAATATCGATAGAGCTTCATGACGTAGTAAAAAAAAATAATAAGTTATTCAAATCAGTAGGAATCCAGTTAATTCAATCAGATTTATCAAACAAAACCAAGTCAAGAATGATAAAAAATCCTACCAACAATTTAGAAGAACTGCAAAGAATTTCCAAGCAATTACTAAGAGAAGCACTAGAGAATCAAGAACTATTGGTAAGAAGATTGGGAGTTAAAGTCTCAGAACTATCAGAAATTAAAGGTCAGAGTGATATTACTAACTATTTTTAGTTACTTTATTCTGTTCTTCTGATTTTTTCAGCCTTCTAGATTCAATTAAAATTACTATAAATAAAAATACAAACAACCAAGGCAAGAACATAATTTCTCCAGCTACAGAATGGAATTCTTCCCATTTTTCAGCATCAGTAGTTACTTTCAATGCATACCATGACAAAGAAAAGATTCGAATCACATTGACACAGATAGTTCCAAATATTCCAATAGCAAAGTACATTGCTTTTCTATGTCTTTGAATATTCATCTTTAGAAGAAAAGCACCCATCACCAAAGAGTAAATTATAATGCTATGAACACCTGCAGATGGCCAAAAGACCTGCAAAACCATTGGGCCAAAATCACCTCTAAGAAACATGATATTATCTCTAGCTGTAGCAGTTCCTAAATCAAACAAAGTTACTAACCAAACATTTGTCTGAACAAGATAAGGTACTACGTATTGTAATGGTCCAAGTGTATCATATGGGAAAAACGCATCTAGTGAAAGAATTATCGCACTGCCACCAAGAAATATTGGGCCCGCAGGAGCAATGCGTATCCATCGCTTTCCAAAATAAATCGACAGTGATGCAATTACAAATGCTGTTAAAATGATAAAATCCCACATCCAAGTCCAAGAATAAATTAGTTGAACGTCATAAGATTCTGCAGAATCAATAATATAATCTCGTAATCCAGTTTCAAGTCCAACAAGATAAATGATAACTAAAACAGCAAGAGGGACAACTGCCAAAAGTTTTCTCTTGGATATTCCTAATCTTAAACCAATTAATTCTGCACCCACAAATGCTAAAGCAAAAAGAAATCCACCGCGTCCTTGATTCCAGCTTAGACTAAAACTATCAGGAAATGCAACCAAGGCAAAGATAATTGGACTTGCAATGATTGCAGTACCTGCCATCAAGCTCTTATTCATCGAACAGTGTCATTGATTTTGCTAATAAATACCTCATTTATGACTAGGTGTTAAAACGACAATCTACATGTTCATAAATTGGCTCAGATAGTCTATTTCGCACAAGAAACATTATGATTTTATGTTTTTGAGACATCTCTATCTGATTAGAACAAAGACGACAAAACTTGATGCCAGCCATAGTAGAAATAAGCCATAAAAATAAATGAAAAAGAAGATGTATTTTTTTAAAAATACTAAAAATAGTCAGTAAGAGTTTTTTGTTTTAGCATCTTGATAATATCCCCGTGTGATAGCCATTCATTTTTACTTATACTTAGTTTAGAGCATGCATAAGTCAAGGCAGATTCAAGCGAATCTGAAATCTTTGGTTTTTGGTTCAAGGCACTCCTTATTCCTTCTCTAACTTGCCACACCCCAACAGGAATAGCATATTCAGGTCGGATTTCTCGCAATATCAAAACACCTGACTGAATTTTATTTTTTGCCAAATATTCTCCAATTGCTAATTTTGCAGCAAAATATGCTCCTGCTATTTTTGGTGGATGATCAATCCCTCTTGCATCTTCGTGATCAGAGCCAAAACCCAAAACTCCATTTGAATACCAAGCTTCAATCATTTCAAAAATCCACATGTGCGGGAATAAAATTACTGAAAATAAATTTCCCAGATGTTCAAAGAAAAATATTTGATATGAATCAATAATGGGATAATCCAAACATTGATCAATTAATTGTTTTGAAATAATATCATCAGTAGCTGTTATGCTCCATTTGGTTGGAACTAATTTTCTTTTTTTACCAAACATACCAATACTGAAACATTTTTGAATTTTTGATATTTCAATTCCAGAATTGTAGAGTTTTAAAACTGCATCTTGAGCTAAAAGATCTTTATCATAGTATGCCTTTTCAATTTGTTTGTTAGATGTAGAGTTAGAAAATCTTGCTGTTTTAATTTCGCCTACAGGGCCAAAGGGAGCACTAAAACCATCAATTAATGTTCTAGGTTCAGTAGATTTATGAAAAGTTAATTCAGAATCAGTAGGTTTGTTTGCCATTGCCAATTCTTGAATATTTTCAATATATCGACCAGATGGATTGTTTACAGATATTTTTTGGATTCCACGTACAAGATTAAGCCGATAGTTAATTATTTCCTCTAGAGATTTTCCACTCCACAGTTCTGGGGAATCTAACATCATGGTATCGCCATGAACAGGAGGAATCATTGGGCCTACGTTGACTTTGGGATAAGCATAAGATCCTACAAATACAGATGGAGGACTGGAACCGGCAATATCTTTGGAGGAAAATAAATTACCGTATTTTGAGAGATATTCGTTCCATTTGATTTCAATAGCTTTTCGAATATCTTGAGAATTAGGCACACATTTAGTTATTTTACGCATCTTTTAAAGGAAATTATCTACAAAAGACAAACAACATACTAGCTGGATGTTTAAAGAACTGCATATTAGATCCAGTATGAATGTGAAAAGGATTGTTTCATTTTTGCCTAGTGCAACTGAACTATTGTATGAATTAGGCGCAGATCATATGATTTATGGAGTAACTCATGAATGTAATTATCCCCCAGAAGCATCAAAAAAACCAAGAATGATTTCTTCAACTTTTGATTCAGAAAAATTAAACAGTTCTGAAATAGATACAATGACTTGTAATTTACTAAAAGAGGGAAAAGATATTTTCAAATTAAATGAGCAAGCTCTGTTAAATGCAAATCCAGATCTGATTATTTCACAAACTACTTGTGAAGTATGTGCTGCACACACAAATCAAGTAGAAAAAGCCGTACAGATTTTGCCAAAAAAACCAATCATACATTCTATGGATCCACACACTTTGACGGAAATAATTAGTAGTATTTCCGATATTACAAAAATAATAGGATGTGAAGAAAAAGGAAAAAAATTACAAAAAAAATTACAAAACGATATAGAGCAAGTAAAAGTAACTGTAGGACATAAACCTAAAATTTTAGCAATTGAATGGATAAAACCATTTTTTACAGCAGGTCATTGGGTTCCTGAAATGATCCAAACGGCAGGAGGAGAAAACATCATTAGTAAACCCGGAGAGCATTCAAGAAAAATTACAATACATGAAATAATGGAATCAGATCCAGACATGATTATTATTATGCCGTGTGGATTAGATCTTCCTAGAACTTTAAAGGAATACCAGAAATTTTTAGAAGATGACAAAAATTGGAAACAATTGAGAGCTGTCAAAGATGGAAATGTGTTTTTAGTAGATGCTGATTCATACTTTAGTAAGCCAAGTATTAGGACAATTACAGGAGTACAGATTTTGGCTAAAATAATTCATCCAGAGATATTCAAATTGATGAGCGTTCCAAAAAATGCTTTTCTGCAGATGAAATAAGAGATTACGCGCTATCTTCGGAATCTTCTAATTCATCCACTTCGAGGTCTCTTCTACTTGGTCGAATTGGCACATAAATGAATTTCACAAGTTTTTGTTATTCTACACAAAAATACGTCATAAGGTTATACAAGTTTGCCCTTTTAGTCTAGATTAGATTATTGTTCTATTTTGCACTCTATTTTGAGGGATTTTACAGTAGTGAAATAGGTTATAGATAGTAAAATGATAGCCCCAATTCGAATTGGGATTTCATAATTAGTCAGAAAAGCAGATGCAGTACCTCCAATACTGCCAAATGTAGAGATTAATGCAAAGCCAATTGGC
>JAWVZS010000075.1:0-5322 GCA_033722055.1 Nitrosopumilaceae archaeon | reverse complement strand
ACTCAACAACTAGTGCAAAAAGATCTTTTGTTAGACTAAATGATTTTTTCCCATATCTCTGATACGCATTTAGGATTAATGCAATATGGCTCAGAGGAAAGAGAGCAGGACATCTATGATGTTTTTAATCAAGCAATAGACACATCAATTAAAGATCATGTAGATTTTGTAATTTTTGCAGGAGATATTTTTCACGTACCAAACCCAAATGGAACAGCTATTGTTCAAATGGCAAACGCACTAAAACGATTAAAACAAAATGAAATTGATTCTTTCTTTATTTTAGGTGAACATGACATAAGCAGAATACGAACAACTCCAATACCTTACGTATACCACAACTTGGAGTTTTCCAGATACATTGGACATGGAAAGCCAATAAAATACAAGGAACTGCTAATTGCAGGATTTGACAAGATGAGAAAAAGCGAGGTTCCAACCTTTGAAGAAAAATTCAATGAGATAGACAAGGTTGCTGAGAACCATACAGGTCACAAAATTTTGGTGATGCATCAGGGAATAACAGAATTTAACAAATTTGCAGGAGAAATCAATTCAACTGATCTTCCAAAAAATTTCACATATTATGCAATGGGGCATTTACATGACAAAGATATGAAAAAATTTAATCACCTAAAAGGACCAATTGCATATCCAGGATCAACTGAATTAACAACCAGTGAAGGCATAAAGGAAGCAAAGAAAGGATTTTTCGAAGTAGATATTTCTAGTAAAGAAGCAGAACCTAATTGGATTGAGCTTGATACAAGACCACAAATTTCTTTTAAAACAGAATTTGATAACCTGACAGAAAAAATTAATGAAATATCAGAAGAAATATCAAAGTTTAACAGAAAACCAGTTGTTGAAATAAAAATTCATGGTACAGACATAGCAACTGACCACATACAGGCACAAATTTCACGCCTAAATGAGCAAAGCTTGCGTTGTTTTTGGAGAGTCTTATCAAAGGAATCAGAGTCTAGTGTATTTTTAGACAAACCAAATGTAATTGAAGAAGAACTGTTTAGATTATCAATTGATGCCTTAGGATCAGAGCAACAAGCATCTTTTGCAGTAAAAGAGCTGCTTCCATTATTAGCATCAGAGGAAATTTCAGAGGCAAATCAGCTAATTATAGAAAACTTTGAACAATTCAGGAGAAAAGAAAAATGATTACATCAGTTGAAATGGGTGATTTTTTATCACATCAAGATACAAAATTAGAATTTGATAATGGTGTAACAGTTTTTGTTGGTCATAACGGAGCAGGCAAATCAAGTATAATTGATGCAATCACATTTGCTCTGTTTGGTACTCATACAAGAAAATCAAACAAAGGCTTGATTAAAAGAGGTTCAAATCAAGGATTTGCAAAAATCACATTTACCGTCAAAGGAAAAAACTACCAAGCAGAAAGAAAAATAGATTCTAAAGGAAACTTGTATGCACAGTTTTCTGAAATCATAGATGGAGAAACAAGACAAATTGCTGCAGGTGAAAGAAAGCAATTTGGAGAATCAATGACAAAAGAAATTGAAAAAAGAATCGGATTAAATTTTGAAAAACTAAAAGTCGCATCCATTGTTCAGCAAGGAGAGCTAAATTCTATAATTAAAGCAAAACCAAAAGAATTCAAAGAATTGCTAAATGCAATAATAGGAATTGACAGACTAGATGTTGCATCAGAATTGATGAAGTCAGTAAAAAAAGACTTTAGAGATAAAATACGTCAAGATAATGGTTACGATGATACTCATATCGATATACTAGCTAGAGAACTTGAAAATTATAAAAAAGAGTTAGAAGAAGCACGTCCTTTAAAATTAAAACTAGTTGAAAAAAGAGAAAGCATTTCAAAAATACTAGTGGATTTGAAAGAAAAACTAGACCAAGACACGCCTAAAATCGAAAAACTTTCTCAGCTTGAAATCAGAAAGCAAGAACTAACAAAGTATGCAAGAGAAGCAATTCACAACATTCAGCGTGAAATTGTAGAAAAAGAAAAGAAAATCCGTGACTGTCAGGATTGTTTTGAATATGCTAGTATAAAACAAGACATTGAAATCAAGGCAACTAAAGTAGATGAGGCCATTTTAGATGTACAAAAAAAGATCCAAGAATGCACAAATCAAAAAATTTCGCTAAAAGAAAAACACATCCTTGCACAAAAATTAGAATTAAAAGATAATCGTTGTCCCGTATGTGATTCGCATGTAGAAAAGCTAAATCCATTATTTCAAATAAAACATCTAGAAGAAGAAGAGAAAAAAATAACAAAAGAGATCATTTCACTTGAAAAAGAATTAGAAATTTACAATAAAAAGAAACAAGAATTTGCAGAAAAGATCCAAAAGGCCAGAGATGCACAAGCAATTCTCAATGCACATTCTATTAACAATAAAGATGAGCTAGAAAAAATCAAAGAAGAGATTAAAACAAGAAAAGAAAATATTCAAAATATTCCAATAACAGCATCGTCTGGCAGTTTGGTACAGATGGCACAAATTGATTCACATGCTAAAAATATTTTTGATACAATTTCAAAATTAGAAGAAGACATCAAAAACTTTGATGAAGGTGAATTTTCTAAACTAAAAGAAGCTGTTAATGAAAAACAAGCAGAGATATCAGAAATTGATCAGAAAATAGGTGCGATAAATGAAAAGATCAGTAAAGCAGAAAAACAAATTAGCGATATTGAAAAAGTTACAAAAAATCTTGATTCAGTAAAAAAATATGTTTCTGAATTAGACAGTATTCAAGAAAATGTCTTTAGTAGAGACGGTCCTGTTGCAACAAGCCTAAGATCATGGGCACTAAATACAATTTCAGCTAAATCATCAGAATACCTAGCGTTACTTAATACAAAAATTCAGAGAATTCAACTTGCAGAGAAAAAAAGAGACATCTCTATTTCCTGTTATTCAAAAAATGAAGTTTTAGACTTGGAATCACTTAGTGGAGGAGAGCAAGTAAGCATAGCATTATCATTAAGGTTAGGCATGGCCAGTCTTTTGGGCGCATCAAATCTTAATTTAATAATTTTAGACGAGCCAACTACACATCTTGATTCTGAGAGAAGAAAGGCACTAGTTGGAGTATTATCTCAACTAACTAACATTACAAATTCTGGAATGCCTATGCAGTTTATCATAATCACACATGATTCAGAAATATTTGAAGACTCTACAGTAGAAAGAATTTACAAATTTGAATCAACACAGAATGGAAGTAAAGTAAGCGTTCTTTAACTTACTATAACTTTGCCAACCATCCAAGGATGGACCATGCAGTAATAATCATATTCTCCTGCGTCCTCAAATGTAAATTCGTATGATGCGCCTGACATAAACAAGGAACTATCAAAGATTCCATTTGGTCCTGGAGATGGTACACCACTAGTTACTGTGTGGGCTGCAGTATCATCATTAACCCAAGTAACTGTACCGCCAACTGCAACTATTGCCTCATATGGAATGTAACATTCGTTTGTTTCCTCACATCCTGGAGTACCAGATCCCATTGGAACTGACACTGTCGTAGACATTGGAGCTCCTGGTTCTGGTTCTGGGACTGGTTCCGGTAATGGTTCTGGCTCACTTGGTGGCAATGACTCCATTGGAGTTTCTGGAGTATCATTGACTAGTGTTTCATTAGGATTTTGAACAATTACTTTGCCAACCATCCAAGGATGAACCATACAAAAGTAATCATAGTCGCCTTTCTCATCAAATGTAAATTCAAACGTAGTTCCTGACATAAACAAAGAACTATCAAACACACCATCTGGTCCACCATCTGGTGTTCCACTGGTTACGGTGTGAGCTGCAGTATCATCATTGTGCCAAAATACAGTTCCGCCAATTCCTACATGCACTATACTAGGAATATAACATTCATCAGTTGTTTCACAGCCTGGACTTGCAGAACCTGCTGGAACTGAAACATCTACTGCAAGTTCAATTGCAGGCATTGTAGCATCAAGTACGGGTTCTGGAGTTGGCTCTGCTGGAACTTCAGGTCTTGGTTCTTGTTCTGGTACAATCTCTTTTTCAAATACTGGCTTGCATTCACCCACATAATCTAATTCAACGCCAGCTACTCCTAGCTTGCATTCATTTCCATAAGTCTTACCATCTACCCCACATACTGGGTCATACAATTCAATACACATTGTTGGCTCTTCAATAGGTTGTTCAGTTGGTTCTACTAAATATCCAGGATCCATTACAATCATTGCAAGAATAGCTGCTACCAGTACTCCAACTGCTGCAATTATTCCACCTGTAAAACCCAAAACCTAGCCACCTGTCAATTTTGCAAACTTTTCGTTCTTACTTAACTTTTCCATAAATTCAATATTAGATAATGCAACAACAGCTGATTCCACAACCGGTTTGTCTGGATCATTTAGTGCCTTTTGGAGTGACTCTTTTGCCTTTGAAGAGCCAACCACACCAAGTGCAATTGCAGCCTCATGTCTTACAAACATGCTAGGATCATTCAAAGTAGCATCAACTAAGTGATCAATCCCACTAGAATAACACATCTGTCCCAAAGAAAATGCTGCCTCATGACGGACCAATTCATTTTCATCATTTTTGAGAACCTTGGCAATGTATGGTACTTTGTCCTCACCACCAAAGTCAACCAGTATGCATGTTGCTCTGGTTCTTACCACATAATCAGGATGATCTAATAGTTTAACGAAATATTCAGTATCTTTTTGTTCATATTTTTTTTCCATCTCTGCAAAAAGGTCCAATCGATCTTCTGTGACTGCCTGCATTTTGATTTGAGGATTTTTGTGTCCTATATTAGGTTACTTGAGGCTGATTTTCAGTTATGTATTTAATGGAAAAGATGTGAAGCTGTATCATGAGTGTAGTACTTGGTCAGAAAGCACCAAACCTTGGAATATCTGAATGGGTTCAAGGTGCACCAACTAACATAGACCAAGAAAAAGACAAAGTCATTCTAGTTGAGGTATTTCAGGTAAATTGTCCTGGATGTTTTCTGTATGGAATTCCAGAAGCAATCAACGTTTACAACAAATACAAAGAAGATGGACTCCGAGTTTTTGGAGTAGCTACTGCCTTTGAGGATTTTGATAAAAACACTCTAGAAAATCTAAGAATGCTAGCAGAAACTGGACAAGTAATTGGCGAAACCAAAAAAGCACTAGAACAGTATGGTCAATTGCAACCAGGTGACAAACTGCCATACAAAATACCATTTCCACTCGCAATGGACAAACTAACCAAACTAGAAGGCGAAATTAGTCAAGACAAAATTATGCAGTTCATTTACGGTCAGCTT
>JAWVZS010000074.1:0-5459 GCA_033722055.1 Nitrosopumilaceae archaeon | reverse complement strand
AGACCCACTCCAATTGAAACATTCCAAGAATTCCCTGAATTGGGTAGATTTGCACTCCGAGATATGGGTGCAACAATTGCAGCAGGAATTGTTAAGGAAATCACTGAAGAATACAAACCTTAGGTAGATTTGGATGACCCAAACTGCCCGCGTTAAATTAACAAGCACCAGTCTTCCAAAGTTAGATGGTGTTTGTGGTGAAATTATGGGCATTGGGAAAAAAACTGGCGTCAAAGTAAAGGGACCCACACCGCTTCCTGTAAAGCGATTACACATTGCAACTAGAAAATCTCCCTGTGGAAATGGGACTGAAACTTATGAAAAATGGGAAATGAGGATGCATAGAAGAATTATTGACATTAATGCAGATGATAAAGCAATACGTCAACTAATGAGACTCAAAATCCCAGATGACGTCTACATTGAACTTTCTTTAACATAGTAGATTTTAATATAGAAAAAAAGTGATACTAAACATGGCAGAAGAAAATTTTGAAGAACCAATCGAAGAGCCAAAAGAGAGCTTTGATGTGATATATTCGTGCCTTAGATGTGGTACTGATGTATCAAATACTGAACTAACTAGACTTCCAGAAATCAAATGTATTTGTGGATTTAGGGTATTTACAAAGGTTAGAGCACCTGTAGTAAAATCAATCAAAGCAATTTAGTTTCTGTCTTTTTTGTAACTATGTTCTTTTTGTAAATGACTACGCATATCTTCCATACTTGAAAAATTTTTGTTACATTTCTTGCAATCATACGGATAATCTTTGTAATGGGTTGTTTGTTGGTGTTGCATCAGTTCTTCTTGCTGAGAAAACTTTCTATTACAAACATCACACTTGAACTTTTTAAAAAATAACATTACCCTAGATCAGCTTTTTTTCCATCCCAACATGTACGACATAGCTGTCCTTCCATTTTCCATTTTGGTTTTGGATTGTATCGAATTAATCCTAATTTTGCACCACATAATGCACAATAGTTTTTCTTTGCAGTAAAATCATTTTCTTTTTTGTCAAAACAATCTTTGCATAGTAATCCATCCATATCCCATTGCCATCGTGGTTCCCACATGTCTGAGATTTTCTTTTTTATTCCACACTGAATGCATGGCTGACGTACCTTTGCTTCGTAGAATTCCTTTGATTTGTCTACATGACAGTCTCCGCACAAATGTCCTTTGATTCCCCATTCACGCTTTGGTTTGTGCTTGTGTTTTAATTCCTTATTACATATAGCACAATACGATGGTTTTCTGCTAAAAAGACCCATTAAGTAATGGTTATTTCTTAATCAATTTAATCTATTACCGTATAAAATTAAAAAATAAAACAAAAAATGCAAAAAATATTGCTATTGTTTTAGGATCTCTTCTAATGCTTGACTTGCATTTAGCATGCCTTTGCTTTTAGCATATGATTCGATCTTTTTGTATTGTTCTGCAGTAAAACAAACTGGCATTGAACGTTTTTGCATATAATTACGTAAATGCATTATTTAATATCCTTTACGATTATTGAATTATTCTTAGGAAAGATTTTTGATACCAATATCAAATAGCAACAAAGTGGCAAAGAAAATCCAAATTTTAGTAATTGGTCACAATGATAATGGCTGTACCCCTGAACATGAAAGAATAGCATATGAGGTAGGATACGAGATTGCAGAAAATGATGCAGTATTAATCACTGGAGGATTGGGTGGTGTAATGAATGCTGCATCTCACGGCGCTCATGATGCAGGTGGGCTGACTGTTGGTATACTACCTCAAGATGATCCATCTTTTGCAAACGAATATGTTGACATTGTAATACCTAGTGGAGTTGGATTGATGAGAGATTTTCTTAACGCACTAGCTGCTGATGGGATAATTGTTGTTGGAGGTGGTTCTGGTACATTATCTGAGATTTGTGCTGCATATATGTACAAAAAACCAATGGTTGCAATTAGAGGAACCGGTGGTGCAGCTGAGCACTTTATTGATGGATACGTTGATCATCGCAAAAATGTAAAAATTATTGGCGCTGACTCACCAAAAGAAGCAGTTACTCAAATTTTGAAAATAATTACTGCATAGAAACTAGCAGAGGATCTGGTTTGTAAAACTCTCCGTGTTTTTCAGCCAGTTTATTTAATTCATCTACTATGTTTTTGATTCCAAACTCTTTTGCAGTATCAAACAATGGTTTTTTCAAACCTAATCCTAGTTTTGCTGCTTTTTCAATTTCTTCAATGTCTGATGCTTTGTTTGTTACAAGCCATGCTGCATTGTTTAGTATGTTAGCTACTAGTTGAATTGGATTGCATTTATCTGCTAACTCTTCTGATAATGATACTCGTTCATATTTGTCATCAGAATATTTGTAGAATCCTTCTCCTGATTTTTGTCCAAGTTTCTTTTCATTGAATAGCTTTTCTATAGTGGGGTGTGGGTTGATTACTTTTTTGTCACGAAGATGCATCTCCACTGTAGCTTTGTGAATTACGTCCATACCTGTAAAGTCTGCTAACTCAAATATTCCCATTGGAAATCCCAGTTTGAATTTAACTGCAGAATCTACTTCTTCTTTTGATACTCCTAGTCTGTCCATGACATAGCATGCCTCATGAACCATTGGAATGAATAGTCTATTGATGATAAATCCCGGTACATCCTTTCTACAAACTACAGGAGTTTTGTTTACTGATTTTACAAATTCTTGAGTCATTGCAGTAATTTCTGATGTGGTCTTTTCACCTGGAATTACTTCAACTAGTTTCATTAGTTGTGGTGGATTGAAAAAATGAATTCCAATTACTTTATCTGGTCTTGATGTTGTATTTGCAATCTCAGTTATTGGTAGTGTGATTGTATTTGATGCAAAAATAACTTCAGGTGCTGCGGCTTGGTCTAATTCTGCATAAACTTTCTTTTTTAGATCCATAATCTCTGGGACTACTTCAATAATTAACTGTGCATCCTTTACTGCATCCTTCAAATCTACTACTGGTTTAATTCTGGAATAAATTGCATCGCCTTCTTGTTTTGAAATTTTTTCCTTTGTTACTAATTTATCAAGACTCCAACGGATTTTGTCCATAGCCTTGTCTAAAAATTTCTGTTCAATATCTCGTAAAACCACATTGTATCCGGCAGTTGCAGCCACTTGAGCAATTCCGTGACCCATTACGCCAGAACCTAACACTGTTATGTTTTTTACATTCATGGCATCTGTCAGTTTTATATCCTTTATAATTCTGTACAAATTACTAAACATCAAAACAATCCGTATCATTTTTAATGTATTTCAAAAACTAGTACAACTATGGGTCTTTTCAAAAAGAATAAGGAAAAAAATGAGACCAAATGTAAAGAATGTGGAATGGAACTTCCAACACCAGAAAGATTGGACAGACATATGAAAAAAGCACATGGAAATGTGCCTGAAAAGAAGTTTGATCCTAATGCTTCAGGCGGTACCTGGTAATGGTTGAGCTTTCCTTTGGTAAAAAATATGGATTAATCTTTGGCGGGATTTTAGCTTTGGCGGGAATAGTCATTGCTACACTTGTTTTCCCCTTTTGGAACCTAATACGTGAAGACGTATACGAGGAAGTAGTGATTCTTAACAATTATGATGGAGTTTGTTTTGTAGAAACACAAGACAAAGTTCCAAAACAAATCAAAAACTGTGAACATGAATCCGGAGATGTGGTAACAATCAAGTTTGGAAAAGATTTAGCCTGGGCCACAATAGTAGAACCATGACTGATTGTATTTTTTGCAAAATTATTTCAAAAGAAATCCCAACCAAAGTAATATCTGAAACTGATAATTCAATTGCATTTCTTGATGCTTTTCCTTTAACTAAAGGCCATACACTTGTAATTCCAAAAAAACATTATGCCAAAATTCAAGAAATTCCACAAAATGAAAATGCTGATTTGTTTGGTTTAGTACATAGTGTCATATCAAAAGTTGACTCACTTACCGGTGCAACACTAGTTGCTATCCATAATGGAAAAGATGCAGGTCAAGAGATCCCTCATGTACATGTACATCTTGTACCTCGAAGTAAAGATGATTCGGCAGGTGCAATACACAGTATGTTTAATTCTACTCTAAAATTATCTGATGAAGAAATTAGTCAAATACACAAAAAACTAAAAGACTAGAATGGATAGAGTCTTTCTTTTGTATCTATATTGTCCACAATTATTGCTCTAGTAGGACATGTTTCTGCAGCATTCATTATCTTGTTGATTCCTGCACCTTTTTGATTTATTACTCTGGATTTTGGATTTGATTTTGCAAGTCTGTTTAACTCAAAAACATCTGGTGCAATAATTTCACAACTGCAACATCCAATACACAAACTTTGATCAACGTCTACATAGAGATTGGGTTGTTTTTTAGGCTCTTTTGCCTTTTCATACTCTTCTCCCTTCTCATGACCGTGAATATGATGATTGTATTCTTCCCAAAACTTTCTTTCGTATTCTTTCCACCACGATTCATCTTCTTCAAATTCTTTGGTGTATTTACTCCAGTCTTCTTCTGGCACATGATCCTGAGGACCTGCACCCCATTTAGCACGAGAAAAATTTTCTTGTTTTTTGGTTTTCTTGTTTGTATATTTTGCCTTGGTTGCAGACTTGGATACTTCGCTTATTTCCTTGAAATTCTTTTTTAGAAAATTGTATGCCTCATTGACCTTCTTGAATTCATTGCCTTCTGTATCTTTGGTGTTTCGGTCTGGATGAAACTCCAATGCCATTTTTCTATATGCTGTTTTGATCTCTTCAGGTGTAGCATTTTTGTTTACATTCAAAACTTTTTGTGCTTGGACTATATTCACTATTCTTAGAAGATTTTCATATTTTAAAAATAATTACATAATTTTTCTACTAACTGCTAGTTTATTCCAAAATGGTTTCATCGTCCTGACGCCATGCAGGCTGTACTATACACAAAAATCTTAGATCTGTATTTCCTGTGTTTTCAATGAACTGTTTATTCATTGGTGGGACATAACAAGAATCATCTTTTTCTAACACAAATACCTCATCTTCTATGTGTAGTTTTGCTGTACCTTCAAGAATATAGTAAACTTCGCTTGATTGTAATTTGTGTAGTTTTGATTTTTTTCCTGACTCTAAAGTAAATCTTGCAATACTATAGTCTATGCCCTCTAGTGTGTTGTGTGGATGAAAATATTGGTATACTTTGGTGCCTTCTCTTGCAATGATTTCTGAAATATCTGATTTTTTAATTGCTGACAAGTTATATTTTTTTAGTTACTATTGATTTAAAATTTGACTCGTACCAATCGGTAGTGTACTTTGATTTTTTTGAAGGCAAAATGTTAATCGCAATATGAGAAAATGTATTTTTCTTATCAATTGAGCCATGCGTGTGGAGATTTTTTGCTGGTATGTATACAATGTCTCCTTTTTTGAGTTTGATTGTTTTT
>JAWVZS010000073.1:0-5580 GCA_033722055.1 Nitrosopumilaceae archaeon | reverse complement strand
CTATTGCAATAATAACTCCATAATGAATATACGGTTTAAATTTATTATTTCGTGATGCTTCAAGATAAGTCAAGATTGCACCTAAAATCAAAACAGCTTCCAAACCTTCTCTAAATATTATGGAAAATGATGCAGTAAACGCAATCCATGGAGCTACCGCTCCGGTACCTGTAACTAATCGTTCTGATTCATCTAGGTTTCTGTTAATCTGTGTCGATACCTCTCGGACTTCATTAACTGGTGCTCTTTCTTTGATAAGGTTTCTTAGTTCAGCAAATTGATATTCAACTTCTAATGTAAAATCAGGAGCAATGGGCCTAAGCGGAATTTCCACATACTCATAACTATCAAGATATGCAGTTCTGGCAGTAGCATATGCTGATGAGTAGTCTTCATTTTCATAATGCACCATCATTTCTTCCAAACTAGAACGAATGAAATCAATTTCACTTCTAACTTCAGATTGTTGCTCATCTGTGGATTCGCCTCGTTCTTTTAATTCCCTATCCGTATTAACGAACCCCTGTGGATTTTCATCAAGATATGCCATCACTTTAGATTCTCCTTCGTTTAAATCGGGAATGATTGATTTCTCTACAAAGGTTCGTATAATAGTAGGATCTTGTTCATTTACTATCATATCTCTTAGTTCTTCTCTCATATCGATTTCAAGTGCATACATAAATTCTGCATCAACAATCTCAAGAGCTGGTTCTAAATACTCAAAATTTTCCAGATATGCTTCAATTGCTAGCTCTTCAGCTTTTTCATAATCACCAGCATCTATAGATTCTAACATTTGGGAATAAAGTGTTCGAATTTTTTCATATAATACACTTTGATCATGTACTAACGTCTCAGTGCCCAGAAGATCACGTTGGATTGCACTAACAATTGTTCCCACAGTTAGAAAACTTTCTTTATTTTTAACTGCTTTTTCTATATCATTAAAAAAAGACTGTTGTTCTAAATCTAGCATTACAGTTAAATCTGCATTTTCTTCAAAAAGTTGTTTTGACTTTTGAAATAATGATTTTGATATTAAATATGCAGATTCATTTTCATCAGTAATAGCTATTGTATACTGTTCATCTGCAACAGTCAACAAATCTACTACAATCAAATCTGAATTGTCTTCAGTGATTTCATAATCATCTAATTCAGATATAGTTTCATCAATTGTTTCTAAAGAATTATCTATAGAATCAGATTTTACACTAGGATACAAATCCAGCAATTTAATGTGAATTTCATCAGTTAAATCAGAATCATATTCTCTAAGATTAATTAAATCAAGGGCAAAATGCTCTGAGGCAAACTTTGCGGCATATTTTGCACCATCAATATCATTTTGTTCAAGCAAGGATTTCGATATTTCAAGTCCTGTTTTTGTTATTTCAATGGTAGAGACGGGTGAATTAACAAAGCTTTGTTGACTAGATTCTAATGGAATTGCGAATAAAAATGGAGCAATAATGAATGGTAACAAAAGTTTTTGAAAATTTCTTTTCATTTTCTGTTATCTGGGCCAAATTACTAAAATATTAAGTACGAATTTATTCTAAAGAGCTGGAATTAGTTTTATTTCTAGTATCGGCTTGACGATTTATCTGCTCTGAGGTTATTTCTAAGGTAATCAACACAGATTATAGAAGAAAAATTAGTATCTTGGAATGATACTAAGTCTTGATTTTGCAGATACTGCAACAATTGAAATTATTGCTACTGCTAGAATCAAGGCTGCAATTGTGCCAAATTCCGGAATAACCTTACGAACCTGAGACATGTCTGTCAATATCATGTCAATTTGTGCATCTACTTCTGAAACAGGTGCATTGGATTGAATCATATTTCTGAGATCTTCTCTCATATCAGTTTCAATTTTAAACATTAATTCATGATCAATTTCACCAAGCGGACCTTCGATGAACTCATAATTGTCAAGATAAGCCTCACTAACTAAATTAAAAGCAGTTTGAGTATTACCGTTACGATATTCTTGTTTTGCTTGTTTTAATAGTCGTTCAATTTCATCAACGTATTGTAATGCATCAATTTCAACTGCACCACCAGCGTATTCTTGTAATGATATAACATTATTCAGACTCTTTCCCACCAAAATACTGACCTCGCTTGGATCACCCAAATTTGTAACTATGTTATTTAATTTCTCAAAGTTTGTTTCAAGAGCAGTAGTATCAGAACTGGACAATTCCATAAATGTAACTTTGTTATCGTTGAAGAGTTCTATAGCTTTTCCTAGGAATACTACAGTCTCATCATACTCTCCTTGATTAATTATTTTTCCATCTTTTACTGCATCAACATATTCGATATTTACAAGATTTAATCTATCTTTAATTCCAGACAAAGCTAATCCTGTTTCTGATGTATCACCGCCTTCATATTGACGTATAAGTAATTCAACTTCTGCAGATATGTGTTTTAATTCTTCTATAATTTCGGGTATGGGTTTTCCACTAACTGTGACTTCAATTACTTCTTCCATTTCATGCATTAAATGATTGGCATCTTCTGTTCCTAATTTTTCTTCTACTGCAGGATGGAATGTTCTATAATAGTACAAGCCTTCATATGCAAATTTCTTTGCGCCTTTTAGATCATCACTTTCAAGTGCAGCAATAGCTTCTTCTATCTCTTCAAATGTTTTTAGTTTGAATATTTGAAGAATTTCATTAGTTATAACAGGTCCATTCTCACTTAATGTAGAAGGGTCTTCTTTAATCTGAGAGATTAAAACTTTGGACTCGTAATCACCACTTGAGATTTTAAATTTCTTTTCTAAAACATCGTACCAGTATAGAAAATCAGATGCATCGTCATTTTCAGTAGCCTCTTCCATTTTCATAAATGCTATTTTGTATATTGTTTTATCAATAATCTGTCTGTTTAATGCTGCTTGTTCTACATTTCCTGCTTCTAGCATTTCAGCAGTATGTGCAAAAGCATTATCAATCAAGGCATCACTTTCTGGGTCTACTGCAAGCGCAGCATTTTCAAATACATTTTGGTATATTGTTTTAGCTGATTGCAAGTGGCCCATTGCATCTTTAAGATTTGTGGCCTTTTCAGCTGCGGATAATTCAGATTTAATTGCGTTCCATTCTTCTCCTGCTGTTGCACCAAATGAAACTGGAATACTAGTAACCATAAGTATTGACATCAAAGCAAAAATGGTAATTTTTTGTGACATTATCAACGCAAGTCTCTAATTATGAGTAGTATTAGAATGGTTAGTACGTTCCAAAGTTATAAAATAATAAAATAAAATAATTAAATTCAGAATAAAGATTAATTTTTTGATTCCTTATTTGGATACAAATTCAAAACAGGTTCCATGTCATTCATAGTTATCTCCACTTTACCAATTCTACTTTTGTATAGCTTGATTTTTTTACCTTCATCCGAAATAACAAATTTTTCAACTTCAACTAAAGCTAAATCTTCGAGATTTGACAATGTTTTGTATACTGTGGAAATTGAAATTTTTAACTCAGAAGCAATTTGTGTGGCGTCTTTTGCCGTAGGTTTGATAGAGAATAAAACTGCTCGCGTACACACATTACTTAATGATTCTATAATTTTTTGTGTAATATCAAATTCGCTTAATTGTATAATGTTTGGCTTACTCAAGATATCACCTGTTAGGAACTAATTCCAAGACAGGATCTGGTTTTTTTATGCTAATTTCTGCTTTGGATATTCTACTTTTGTAGACTTTGAATTTTCTTCCCTTGTCTGAAATCATCCATTTGTCTACTTTGATTAATGTAAGTTCTTCAAGATCTGCTATTTTTTTGTATACTGAGCTTAGTGGAATTTTTAGTTTTTCTGAAAGTTCTGCAGCTGTTTTTCCATTTCTTATAATTGAAAATAAAATAGCCCTTGATTCTGCATCTGCTAATGCCTCAATTACTTTTTGTGTAATATCATATTTTTTTAATTGAGGTAATGTAACACGTCTTGCCATTTAACATTACTATTTAGTTTGGTTATTTAAACGACATGACATTCTCATTCTAGAGACTTAGAATTAGCTATATGTCTTCATTTGTTTATGAGGCTTAAAGTGATTCCACAAATATCCTAAAATCAAACTTACTGATATCCAAAAAGAGGAAACACCTAATGCAGACATTACTCGAAAACCATCAACCAGTTCTGTCGGTGCTGTAACTTCATCTGGGTTTTGAGGCATTGCAAGAAAAACTGCGGTGATAAAAACCCCATAACCTAATAACGATAAAAGTTTCTTTTTGTTTGCAAATAATTTTGATAACTTGTAAAATCCAAATGCCCCGAATCCAGAAATTGCAATAAAGGAAACATACAGAATTGAACGCAAGATTATGGTATCAGGATCACCCACAGTGGGTGGGTTTGCAGGATATTTCAAAAAGGGAATAAGATACAAGGTAACCCACATGATACCTCCAAGGACAAGTGCTTTCTTGACGTCATTAGTTCCAGGTAAAACATTACGGGAAAATGCATAGACAATACCAAACAAGGCACCTACAGACGTGCCTAAAATAACTCCGGCCAATACCTGGCCGCCTTTTTGCCATAGTCTATAACTTTCATACTCTACCCAAAACTTGGGAGTATCTTCAGCTTCTCCTGTTGCAAACATGTTTTGATTTTCTATTCCTATTGCCTCATCCAGGTATGGTTCAACTAATGCAAGGTTTGTAGTCCCATGAATCAATCCTGCTAAGGCACCAGATATCAACACTAAAGATAGAAAAAGAGATGTTTTCATGAGGTTAACTCCTAATGGCATGGAAAGCCTGCTGCATGTCTCATGTCATGTGTTAACTCATGGATGTAAAGATCTTCAAAAGCCTGTTCTCCAAATACTGGACTGAGCAAATGACCTTGATCAAATCCAACAACAAATAATCCAAATACAAAAATTGCAGCCAATGCAAAAATTGCCAATTTTGGGACACCGTATTTAGAGGCAGTTATTTGTCTTGATTGAGACATGAAACACCGAAGGGCCTAATCTATTTAAATTCTTGGACAAACCATCCAATTAATAAATAGTACATTACTAAAAGATGATCTTGAAACAATACATTCAACAAATTCAAAATACATTATCAAAAAAAGGACATAGTAAATCCCTAACATTCAGTATGCCACATGTCTTAAAAGCTATTCAGTTACTTTCAAAAGAAAAATTTGTTAGTCGAGCTCAGTTTTGTAATGAATTACTTTTAGGAGAAGGTGCAGTTAAAACACTAATTCAAAGACTAAAAAATACAAACATTGTCAAAACAACTAGAGCTGGAACGTTTCTGACAGAACCAGGAAAGAAGCTTGGAACATTTTTGGATGAAGTTATGCCATATGAATGCAATATCAAAAAATGCTCAATTTTATCAAAAAAATACAATCATGCAATAATTTTGAGAAATTCTGGAAATTTGATTAAAACAGGTTTGGAGCAAAGAGATTATGCTATTTTATATGGCTCAGAAGGATGTGTTACTCTGATTTATAAAAATAATAAATTTATTTTTCCATCTGATGATAAAGAGGCCTTACATAATG
>JAWVZS010000072.1:0-5632 GCA_033722055.1 Nitrosopumilaceae archaeon | reverse complement strand
TTTGGTTTGTGGGCCGATAGTATAGACTGGTAGTATACCCGCCTTGCACGCGGGGGGTCAGGGGTTCAAATCCCCTTCGGTCCACCTACAAAAACATCGATCATTTATGAAAATCAGATTTCTGGATGGATTTAAATAGGATAAGTTTCGGTTTGAATATCATGGCAAGCGCAGTAGACGGATGGCCAGTATGGATTCCATTAATTGTCGGTTTAGCTCCAGGTTTAGTATACTGGTTAGCAATTACCGCAAGAAGATCAAAATAAAATAACGCCATTTTTTATCTCCTTTTTCATTATTGTATAGTGAAAACTAGGTAAAACCTTGTTATCTTTCTTGTTGACTATATCCTATGTTATACAAAATTAATCTCTATTTGACAGTAAATTTAGATGAAAAAAATATTCATTATTGCATTTCTTAGTTTATTGCTTTTTCCTATTCAAACAAGTTTGAGTCAACAATATGATACGCCTCCTACTCTATCAGTTAGCCTTTCTAGTAATTCTCCATACATGTACAAAGATTCTGATGGATTTACAGTGGTTATAGGTACGGTAGAAAATAATGATAATCTCTCATCTGTTTCTAATGTTCAAATTAGTGTAAAGTTTTTTGATGAATTGAGTCCACAACCATTAGAAATTTCTACAGGAACTAGTATTTTAGAAGTAATACCTCCTAATGAAAAATCACCTTACATGATTAAATCAAAAACCTCAGATCCTAGAATTAGTTCTGTCGAAGTTGAACTTGAAGGGTTTTCTGCCTCTACATCTAAAAATGAAGGTTTAGAGGTTGGATATTCTAATTTAACATTTAATGAAAATTTAGTGGTTTCTGGAATTTTGAAAAATGTTGGAAAAGCCCCAACTGAAAACGTAACAGTGTATTTTGCATTTTATGATGCCTTTGAGCCTCCTAGAATAATTGATATCTCATCTTTGTCTATTGATTCAGTGAAAGTTGATGAACAGATTGCTTTTGAATTTAATCAGCCTATTGATTTAAGATCGAAAGGCTTCCATCTTTTTGCTCAATCTGATATTTTCAACTCTAATTTTGTTGATGTAAAAATTCCTGAACCAAAGATTCTTACAAAACAAGTTATGATTTCAGATGTTTACATATCTGATATTACAGGAAAACCCATTTCAGAACTTAATTATGGTATGCCTGTAAACATACAAGCTAAATCATGGATTCAATCTATATCTGATGATTTAGGAGAAACACCATATACTTTCTATGCTCAAGTAAAACAATCTGGGCTTATTCCTTATGTTGAATTCCTTGGAACTGCATCAGGCACTTTTAATGGAACAGAACGAGAATTCCCATCGGTACAATGGATTCCAAAAAGCAAAGGTGTCTTTTTTATTGAAACATATGTTTGGGATGATGTAGGAGTACCTTTAGCGAACCCAGGTCCTGTAATATTAGTAATCGTTACTTAGAAGTTTTATTTGAAAATACATTGTATCAAAACCATGTCCAAATTTTTTGTTGTAGCAATGGGAGGAACTTTTGATGTACTCCATAAAGGTCACGTAACTCTTCTATCAAAAGCATTTGAAGTATCTGATAAAACCATAATTGGTTTAACAAGTGATCGTTTGGCTTTGAAAAAAGGAAAAAAACTTTGGAATAATTATTCTACTCGTATGAAAAATCTAATAGCTTTAATTGAAAAAAAATTCCCAAACTCTAATTTCCATATATCAAAATTAGATGATGATTTTGGCCCTGCTGTTCTAAAAGATGAAGTAGAAGCTTTGGTTGTAAGCGAAGAAACTGCGTATCAAATAGATATCCTAAATCAACAGCGTAAAGAAAAAAATCTCCCTCCTGTTCATGGAGTTATTGTACCTATGGTGATGGCTGAAGATGGAACGCGAATATCCTCTACCAGAATTAGGAATTCAGAAATTGATTCAGAAGGTAAAACTCATACCAATTGACAAACAGCTTGCCTTGTTTTGAGTAATTGAGATAAAACAAAATTTCTTGATTTTTCTGATATGGCTATAATTAATAACATGATGAAGAGAATTGATAACAATATTACATTTTTACAACAAGGATTACAACCCGAACATTTGGCATTTTGGTATGACAAAATAATTCAAGAAACCATAGAAATGGCTCCTCCTTGGCTTCAAGATAAAATCAAAGTAAAACAAGATCCAATACTTCCAATGAAATTTAATTTAGATATATCCAAACGAGCTGTTAGATATTTTATGATAGCCGTTGATCAAAATTTAGATGATATGCCATCATCCACACAACTTTATTTTTTAAAAGTAGAAGAAACACTAAGTTCAGAAATGGACAAATCTCTAGTTTAAATTTAGTTTTTAAAAGCCATCCATATTCTGGATCCTACAAAAATTGCTACAGCAGAAGCAATTAGCACTGGAATTATAATTTGACCTTCTTCCATAATAGAACTACTGTTTTTTTATTAAAAAACAATTCAATTTTTTGTTATTTCAACTTCATGACTAAAAGTCTCAGTTGCTATGATTTTGTGCTCTTTTTCAATAACTGATTGCATAAAATCTGCCAAGTTTTCTACGTTTTCTTTGTTTTCAAGAACAATACTATGAGCAGATTTATCCTTTAATGAAACGACTAATTCATTTTCAATTACATTTAAAATATTATCTATGTACGTTTCTTTACTATCTTTTATGAATATCAGGCTAGCTAATTTTTGTGCCTCATATTTATCATCACAACTAACTCTAATTTTCATTTTCTTTCAAAAGAAATGCATCTAGCTGACTTTTTGCTTTTTCTCTTTTTTCTTGATGAGTTTTAAGAAAACTGTTAATTTTCTCAATTAGTATGGCCTTGAGTTCACCTGTTAGCATTTTTCCTGATTTATAATCATCGTAAATTGATTTTAGTTTTTTATCATCAGGTTCAAAAAATATTCTTAGATATTGATAAGATACATCAATGTCAGGATTTCCACCCATCTTTCTATGCTGGTCTATGTCTGGCTGTCCTCCAGAAAAAGCATATTTGTTTATTTTTTTCTTAACTGTATTGGGTGAATCTGTTGTGTATATTGTACTATTTTCATCTGAGGCCGACATTTTACCACCAGGACCTGTTAACGATGGAATCATAATGTTATGGATTAATGCAGGTTTGGGTTTTCCAATTTTTGGAGCTATGTCTCTTGTTAGTCTAAAATGAGGATCTTGGTCAACCCCTAAAGGAATTAGCACTGGTTTGTCTTCAATAAAACATGGAGCAGATTGTAATGATGTATAAAATATCATACCGATATTAGTTTCTCCTGTAAAACCAAAAGTTGCTTTAGTGTTTGAAAAATTAATTTTTTTTGCTACTTCTGCAGCAAGAGGATATAAAGTTTGTATGTTTTTTGTATTTATTATGATCTTGGTATTTTTTGGATTAAACCCCAATGCAATAAAATCTAATGCATTTTCATATGCAAATTGCTGTGTCTGGTCTAGAGTTAGATTTGGTTTTGAAAAAAACTTTTCATCATCAGTTAATTGAAAATACATATTTACACCAAATTTTTCTTGAATCCATTTTGCAAAAACCCAAGGAACTAAATGACCTATGTGAGTGTGACCTGATGGACCCCTACCTGTATACAAAAAGAACTTTTTGCCTTTCTCATAATCATCTAGAATTCTATTCATTTCCCTATGTGAGAAAAAAATCCCCCTTCTAAGCATAAAATGATCTTCGTTTGTAATTTTTTTTATTTTTCTTAGTATTTCAGATGAGAGTTTTTGTGTACCAAACTGTTTGATGAGTTTATCATAATCTATCTCCCCTTCAACATGCCATGGAGTCACAATAAAATCATCAGCTGACATTCACGTTTGACTTTGGTTAAGGTTTAAAAAGTCTTTTTCGAACTCTTTGCTGTGTCTCAAGTTTTTCACGATATAGAAAAAAAAATTATCCGAGCTTTACAAGAAAAACCAAAACAAACCCCTACTGAACTAGAAAACATTACAAATCTTTCATCTGATCAAATTCGACGGGGGATTGAATGGTTAAGATTAAAAGATATTATCCACGTTAAGGAAACTACAGATTCCACCATTCAATTAGGTAAAAATGGCTTAGAGTCATTTAATCGTGGTCTTCCAGAACGTAGGCTGATTAATGCACTGCAAACTGGAACAAAAAAATTAAAAGATCTACAGAAAGAACTTGGTTCTGTTTTTGGTCCTGCGATGGGTTTAGCAAAAAAAAATAATTGGATTGAAACAAAGAATGATGAAATATTCTTGAAAAACCCACCAGATAAAATCCCTGGTGAAACTTTACTTAACAAAATTGGTGAAAACACTATCAAATCAGAAGATGCAGATAAAAATGAACTCTATGTTCTTTCTAAACGCCCTGATTTCATTTTAGAGAATGTAATTAAAAATAAAGAAATCTCTCTGTCAGAAAATGGAAAACAAATCCAATTAACATCATCTACCCCCTCTTCTAAGGAAGAACAAAAAAATCCTATTGATGTAGAAGCTAAGACTCCCAAAGTCTTTCCTGCAAGAACACATCCATTACAAGATACTATTGATGAAATTCGAGAAATTTTTGTAACATTAGGATTTACTGAAATTTTAGGTAATTTATCTCAGTCCAGCTTTTGGAATTTTGATGCCTTGTTTACACCCCAGGATCACCCTGCACGTGAAATGCAAGACACTTTTTTTCTAGATGGAATTTCTTCTAAAAAAATTGCAAGTGCTGATCAAATAAAGAAAGTTTCCGAATCCCACAAAAAAAATTGGAGATATTATTGGGATATCAATGAATCTAGAAAAATGGTACTTAGAACTCACACAACATGCCTTACCATTAAGCACTTGGCAGAAAATAAACCCGATGAAGCAAAAATTTTTTCATTAGGTAGAGTATTCAGAAATGAGAAAGTAAGCTACAAACATTTGGTAGAGTTTAATCAAGTGGAAGGCGTAGTTGTTGGTAAAGATGTAACTTTACGCAATTTAATGGGAATCCAAAAAGAATTCTATAAACGGATTGGTATAACTAAAATCAAATTTTGGCCAACATTCTTTCCTTACACAGAACCATCTTTGCAAACTATGGTGTATAATGATAGATTAGAAAAATGGGTAGAGCTATTTGGAATGGGAATATTCCGACCAGAGGTAACAAAACCTTTGGGAATTACTAAACCAGTTTTAGCTTGGGGAGGAGGAATTGAAAGAATTGCTATGCTAAAATATGGTCTAGATGACGTTAGAGAATTTTACAATAACAACTTGGGATGGTTAAGGAGCGTTACAAAATGCCAGTAGTTGAAGTTTCGTATTCTAGACTACAAAAATTAGTAGGAAAAGTTTCAAAAAAACAAATTGCAGAAATTTTACCCTTTTTAGGATTAGATATCGAATCAGAAAATAAGGATCTAGTTAGAGTAGAATACAGTCCTAACAGGCCTGATTATTCAACCGATTTTGGAATAGCCTTGGGATTACAAGGTTTAATGGGAGTCAAAACTGGTATTTTTAAACTAAAAATAAAAAATTCAAATGATTACATTATAAACGTCAAACAAAATGTTTCAAAAATCCGCCCTTATGTTACAGGAATAATA
>JAWVZS010000071.1:0-5735 GCA_033722055.1 Nitrosopumilaceae archaeon | reverse complement strand
TTAGTCCTTCTTTTTGTAATTTTTGAGACTCTTTAACAACGGATTTGTGTTGATTAATTTTGTGTTGTTTTAATTTATTTTTTAATTCTGGATATTCATTGGCCAAAATTTTCATAGCATAGATGGCCGCATTAGCAGCTTTATTTACACCAACAGATACAACAGGGGAACCTTTTGGCATTTCAGTAATTGATAACAATGAATCCAATCCTCCAAAAGCTGAAAATTTTGAATTATCAGTTTTTTTTGTAGATTTGTCATTATAGACTAAGATAGGAACACCGATAACTGGAATTATGGTGTGAGATGCAATCATCCCTGGAAGATGAGCAGCGCCGCCAGCACCTGCGATAATGATTTTGAGTCCTATTTTTTCTGTATGTTTTGCATATTCTTCTAATCTTGTTGGGGTTCTATGTGCAGAGACGATTTGATCTTCGTGTTTAATTTTAAATTCATCTAAGATCTCTGCAGCATCTTTCATTATTCTACTGTCGGAACTTGATCCCATGATTATTCCAATTAGTGGTTTTTTAGAATAGCTCACGTATTTCAATGAAATGATGATGTTATTATCTATAACTAAATGTGAATTTTAAAATTAAACAGTACCTATTTTTAATAGTTAAAAATTATCAAATGGAAATGGCTAAGATTTTAGGAATTATTGGTGGAGGACAGCTAGGTATGATGATAACAGAAGCTGCAAAAAAAATACCAAACGAAGTTTCCAAAATCATTGTCTTAGATCCGACAAGAAATTGTCCCGCATCTCAAGTAGGAGCTGAGCAAATTATTGCTGATTTTAAGGATGAGAAAGCCATAAGAGAATTGGCTGAAAAATCAGATGTTATAACATATGAAATTGAATCAGGCAATAGCGAAGTATTAAAATCTGTACAAAACGATGCAGAAATAAATCCATCTCCAGAGACATTAAAAACAATTCAAGATAAATCCCTTCAAAAAACATTCTTGTTACAAAATAATATTCCAGTTCCAGAATTTATAGAAATTAACTCCTTAGCAGAATTAGAAAAAGGTATAGAGAAATTTGGATATCCTGTTTTACTAAAGGCGCGTAGAGACGCTTATGATGGAAGAGGAAATTACAAAATAAATTCAAAAAATGAAATTCAAAAAGCCTACAAATATTTTGAAGGTAGAAAAATGATGCTTGAGAAATTTGTTCCATTTAAAATGGAAGTATCTGTTATTGCAGCAAGAAGTACCAATGGAGAAATTAAGAATTTTCCAATTGTAGAAAATATGCATGAAGAGAATATTCTTAGAACAACAATAGCCCCAGCTCGTGTAACTGAAATAGTAGCCAAAAAAGCAGAAAAAATAGCACAGGAAACAATGTCGGTATTGAAAGGTGCAGGTGTTTTTGGAATAGAAATGTTTGTTACTAAAGACGATAACATACTAATTAATGAAATTGCACCAAGAGTACATAATTCAGGTCATCACACATTACAATCAAGTAAAATATCTCAATTTGAACAACACCTAAGAGCTATACTTGGTTTAAAATTAGGTGAAACTGAACTTGTACATCCTACTATTATGTATAATATTTTAGGTGACAAGTCATTTACTGGAAAATATGATTTTCCTAAAATCAATGAAACAAATATGTTTTTGAAAATGTATGGAAAAGAAATTTCCAAACCGATGAGAAAATTAGGTCACCTAAACATAGTTGCACAAAATAATGAATCGATTGATGATTTATTACAAAAATTAGAAAGAGTAAAACAACAAGCTAAAGTAACACCATCAAAATAATCATTACATATCAAATTTTTCTCTAATAGATTTATTAATATAAACAAAATAAAATGGAACATGGCACTTAACGTAGCATACATAATCACAGGAATTTCTATAGCACTTCTTGTTATTTATGGAAGCGATGTTCTTGTTGGAGGAGGAGACGCAGGTGCAGGTTTTCTACCATTAGATGCTATGACTAGGGGGATTGGATTAGGATTACCTCCAATAATTCTATCAGTTATCGCATTTTTCATTTCAAGAAAAGAATCATCAAAAGTATTAGGAATAATGATAATTATTACTGGCATATTGATAATAATTGGTGGCGCAATCTCTATTTCAGGAGCTGCAGAATCTGAAAATGCATCTAGAATGGCAGGAGAGGGGGGCAGTTTAATAGCCATAGGTGCAATTATTGCAGCACTAGGTGCGATTAAAATTAAGAAATCTTAGACACTGAAAAAAACCAAATTTAATAATCTTGGAAATATTAATTATGACAAATTTTTCTTAATGTAACTGAGTAATGATTGTCAATTAAAAAAAATACTCTAGAACAATTACTTCCATTATCCTTAACTTCCACTCCTGCAGTTAGTATTAGACAAGAAAATCAGGTATGGGTAGCAACGGCTATGCTGGTTCATTATTTAGAATCATTCACAGACTCACTTGTTGTAACGAATGAGAACGAAGAGCCAATAGGAGTAATTGGCGGCTACGAAATTATAAGAAACATATTTGAAAATCCAACATCTACACTATTTGATGGGAAAACAGTAAGAGAATTAACAGATCCAGAATTATTACAAATCACTTCAAAAACAAATTATCAAGAATTATTAGAAAAATGGGAAAAAACACGTAGAGCATTTTGCATAATACAGAATCAATATGGTGGGTATTCAGCAATTTCTGCAAGAAAAATTTTAGAGGTAGCTGCAAAATGTAAAACAAATGAGAAAATTTCAGACTTGCCACAAAAAAATCTAGCTACATTTACCTCAAACACCACAGTAGGTCATATAATTAATCTGATGATGGAAAACAAGAGTAGAAAAATCATTCATTCGGATCTAAAACACTTTATCAGTGATAGGATAATCATTCAAACTATTGCACGGGATTTAAATTATCTTCGACAAAATGAAAACATTTTGAATATGGAGGTTGAAGAAATATTTCAATTAGAAAAAATAAAAGAAATCAAAGAGGATCTTACTATATCAGAGTTGGCAAAGATTATGTTTGGTATGATGCATCCATATGTTTTACATAAAGAACAAGTATACACACCATGGGATGTTTGTTTAGGACTATTAACTGAAAATATAATGATTGACACAAATCTAAAATCATAGAATGATTTATCAAATACAGGTAATTTTTACAAATAATGCCTGTATGTACAAAGTGCAGAAATAAAGTACCTAAAATTTATGATTGTGAACATACAGAATTTCAAGAATTTTGTAAAGAATGCTATACTGAACTTCATTATTATTTAACAGAAGAATGATAGAAAACTAAGCAACCATTACGGTTTTCCATCTCTTTTTGATAGTTTGCTGAAACTCCGTTTGACTTCAAAACCTAGCCAGAAATACGAGGGATCAATATGAGATTCATGATATTTTTGATGGCGTAACAATTCCTCTGAACCCCATTCTCCCTCAAAAATAAAATTACAGTTATGGAAAATCCCATTTTTTTTAAACCCCTTACAAACTATCATCTAGATCATTGTTTTTGTGCTTTTTTCTTATTTTTAATTATTTTAATAATTACTGCAGCACTAAGTACAATAATTGTAATAACAAAAGCAACATCTCCAATAGTCATAAAAAACAAAATGAAACAGGTTTATTTTATGTTTAAAGTAAAAAATCCAATAATTTTTGACTTGATCAATCAAAATTTATCAAAGTTATTATGGTAAATTATTTTTTGACAAGTAGATGGAAGCTATAATTTTAGCTGGTGGAAGAGGGAAAAGATTACGTCCTGTAACAGATTATGTTCCTAAACCACTAATTCCATTAAACAATATCCCAATTCTAGAATGGCAAATTAGATATTTAAAAAAACATAAAATAAAAAAAATCGTGATTTGTACAGGATATAAAACAGAAATGATAGAACATTTTTTAGAATTAAAAAATCATTTTGATATTGATATAATTATCTCTAAAGAAAAAAAACCATTAGGTACAGGTGGTGCTATAAAGCAGGCATCAAAAAAGATTAAAGAAAAAACCTTCTTTGTAATCAATGGGGATACAATCACTGATATTAATTTGAATAAATTATCATTAAAGAAAAATTCTATTGCAGCAATAGAATTGCGAACGAAGTTTGGAATAATGGAAGTAGAAAATGACATTATTAAAAAATTTCATGAAAAAAAAGAAATTTCCAATTTGTGGATGAACGCTGGGATATATCATTTTACAAAACAAATAATCCAAGATCTGCCAAAGGTTGGAGATATTGAAAAAACAACATTTCCAAATTATGCCAAAAAAGGAAATTTACAAACAGTAAAATTCAAAAATGTAAAATGGTATTCTATTGACTCTTACAAAGACATGGAAGAGTGTTCAAAACAAATAAAGAAAATAATAAAATGATTAGGCACCAGTTCTGTGAAGGGTTACCATCATGTATGCCATTTCATTTACAAAAGATTCATCATTTGTAGCTGACTCGGCATATTTTGTAGCAGTATTCCAGAATTTTTTATTTTTAGAATTAATGGGTTGTTGAGTTAATTCTTGCATAATAGTTCATAATCAACAAATTTCATAATGATTGGACTCAATCAAATTTTACACATTACTAAAAGAGATATACTAGAATAAACAGAAATTAGAATTAGTTTATGAGAATATCTTATAGTTTAGGCTCCCTTTTGTCAATACCAGAGGTACTAGCCTGTACTGAGAGATTAACAAAATTCAACGTAGACACCGTATGGATTCCGGAAACGTGGGGTATGGAAAATTTTGCTATTCAAAGTGCAATATCTCAGCGACTCACACGTTCAAAAATAGGCTCATCAATTATTAACATCTATTCTCGCAGTCCTGCAGTCATCGGAATGGGGGCAATCACCATAGACAGTTTGTCTAATGGGAGATTTGTCTTGGGTTTAGGAACAAGCAGTGTTCCAATTGTTGAAAATTTTCATGGAGTCAAATTCGAAAAACCACTAACCAGAATGAGAGAATATGTCGAAGTTATACGACTAGTGACATCAGGAAAAAAAATTGATTACACAGGACAGTTTTTCCATTTAAAAAATTTTAGATTACTCATACAACCAGTGAGAGAGAAAATTCCAATATATCTTGCTGCCGTGAATGAAAAAATGACTAAATTAGCATGGGAGATTTCAGATGGAGTTATATTTTATCTACGACCAATTAATGAGCTAAAACAAATTATTGAAAAAATGCAATCAAAAAGAAAAATTGATGTCACATGTCAAATAATTACTTGTGTTTCAGAAGATTCAGAAAAAGCCATAGAACGTACAAAAAAAACACTTGCATTTTACATTTCTGTTGGAAAAATATATAGAGAGTTCTTAGCCAAAAATGGGTTTAAAAATGATGTAAATAACATATTTGAAGAGTATAAAAAAACAGGATTAAAAAGCAATTATGAGTTAGTTACTCAAGATCTTTTAAAAGAATTAACAATTTGTGGGACACCAGAAGATTGTAAAAAACAATTAATTAGATTTCGTAATACTGGAATTGATTTGCCCATAATCCAATTTAATCCAGTTGGTAAAACTATCGAGTCGTTTAATGAATTTAAAAAAAAAATAAACGAAGAAAATAAGCAATCTACTAAAGTAAAAAGGAATAAAAAAAAGTTACTTACAGTCTCTCCCAAAAAATTCAAAATCAATGATTTGTTAAATAATAATATTGCTCAAGAATCAATGG
>JAWVZS010000070.1:0-5955 GCA_033722055.1 Nitrosopumilaceae archaeon | reverse complement strand
CCAAGTATCTCATTACTCCTACTAACGGTTTACTTGAAATTACAAAAGACTCTACATTTGCATTTGGTACTTTGAGAAGCGATTCTTTTTCCATAGATAAAGGGGAAACAATAGATCTTACGGTTGTTCCTATAGGCGAAGAAACCAACAATGATTTAGAATCTACAGTTTCTTTTGCTACTCAGCCATCCTCCATGATTAAAATAATGTTGCCAAATGATAATCTAAACGTAAATCATTCTCAACATGTTGGTATAGTTCAAATTGTTGATATGCAAGGAAATCCAATTTCTGCATCTACTAATTTGAAGACTAAGATCTTTTCTGACAATGATGAAATAATTCAGGTAATTGATGATGCCACAATACCTGAAGGCACATCTTATGCGACGTTTCCAATTCAAACTAAGGGTTCTCTAGGAAATACAATACTTTCTGCTAGTGCCAAGGGAGTGGTTGGCTCTACTATTGAGATAGATACATCCTCTTCACTAACACAACTAAAGATATTCACAAGTGGTTTACCAGATGAGATTCCTGCAAATGAGGAGGTGGAAATTCAGTTATTTGTAGATGATGAAAATGCACAATCAGTAGAAAATGCTTCAATTAAGATAAAGGCAGATGACAATTCCACTATAACCCCTGATGAAATAAGAACAGGACCAGGCGGTGCTGCTAAATTCAGCATACTGGCAAATGGTGGACCTACTATTTCATTAGACATTATTGCAACTGCGGAAGGATATACTGATGGTAAACAGAATTTAATCATAAATGTTGATGCGCCAGAAGAATCACTTACTGTAATGGATGTGGCATTACCTGAATGGGTAGTTTACATTGTAATTGCCGCAATCTTGTTAATTGTTGCAGTAGTTGTAGTATTTCTTAAAAAATCTCACGCACCATCAGAAGAAGACTGGGAAGAAGAAGAAATTTAATGTGACAGATTAACTCAGCGTTAGTTGTCACTATCTGTATGGCTTCGAGTAATTCGAATTAGATTTCTATTAGCATCTGTAATCGCAGTTTCTGTAGGACTATCGATTCATTGGTGGATTAGTAATTCATTTGATCTGGTGTCTGCAATACTGACTATGGCAGGTGTAATGGCTTTGCATGCAAGTGTGGACTTGCTAAATGATTATTGGGATTTTAAACGTGGAATTGATACTAAAACAAAACGAACTAAAATGAGTGGTGGTACAGGTGTACTTCCTGAAGGTTTGCTAGATCCTAAATCCGTATACCGTGCAGGCATTCTTTTTTTAATCTTAGGTGCTGTAATTGGAACTTATTTTGTTATAAACCATGGAATAATTATTGCCGCAATTCTTGGTTTTGCAATACTTTCAATCTATTTCTATTCAACTAAAATCGTCAATTCTGGATTAGCCGAGTTTTTTGTTGCTGTCAAAGGAACTATGATAGTCCTTGGAACGTACTATATTCAATCCAATGAAATTATTTCTGAAGTTATTTTATCTGGTGTGGTTGTAGGAGTTTTATCTTCACTTGTTTTGTTTATTGCATCTTTTCCAGATTATGATGCAGATAAATCCAAAGGAAGAAAAACCCTTGTTATTGCTTTGGGAAAAAAACAAGCCACAAAAATTTTTTGGCTGTTTCCATTAATTTCATTTGGTTTGATAGTTTCTGGCGTAATGTTGGAACTATTTCCAGTATCTACACTTCTTACATTATTTTCAATTCCATTAATCGTTATTTCTGGAAAAGGTCTGAAAACAAATTATGATAATATGGATAAATTGGTTCCATTTATGTCAAAAACCTTGCTATTTAGTAGAATAACTGGAATACTACTCATTATTGGATTTTTAGTTGGAAAATAAATGCAATAATTTTTACATATAAATTCAGTAACGATATGAAACAGTATTATGATTTTTGGATATGCTACACCTGAAGGAACAAAACAATTTACAGAAAAACATGATTCTGTTAAATCTAATTTTAAATTATTTGCCGATCTTTATTTATCAAATGTAGGTATTGGAACGTATCTAGGTGATGCAGACTCTAAAACAGATTTGTATGTAGAAGACGCAGTTAAAGAATCAATTAGAGCCGGAATAAACGTTATTGATACTGCAATAAATTACCGTTCCCAGAAAGCAGAACGTTCGGTAGGTAAAGCAATATCTGACTTAATTGAAAAAAAGGAAATTACTCGTGATGAAATTTTTATCTGTACCAAAAATGGATATGTGACAAATGATGCTGATATTAATCAGGATTTTTGGTCGTATGTAAAAGAGAAATATGTTCAAAAAGGCGTAGTAAAACAAGGTGATATTACATCTGGGTATCACTGCATGACTGTTCCATATCTTGAAGATCAATTGGAACGAAGTCTAACGAATTTACAACTTGACTGTGTTGATTTAATGTATATTCACAATGCCGCTGAAGGACAGCTTAAAGATATAACAAAAGATGAATTTATACAAAAACTAAAATCTGTTTTTGAACTGTACGAGAAAAAACGCAAAGACGGGAAAATTAGATTTTATGGTATGGCTACTTGGGAATGCTTTAGAGTCCCAAAAGACAATCCATTTTATCTCTCATTATCTGAAATTGTAAAAATAGCCGAAGATGTAGGTGGCCAGGATAATGGATTCCGATTTATTCAATTACCATTTAACATGTATTATGATCAGGCATTCTTAAAGAAAACTCAAACTATAGATGATAAGGATTTGTCTGCAATTGAAGCAGCTAGTAAATTAGGGATTGGTGTATTTACCAGCGTTCCATTCATGCAAGGTAGATTACTTTCTCCAGGTGTGATGCCAGAATTTGGTAATCTTAAACCCTCCCTTCGTGCACTTCAGTTTATTCGCTCAACTCCAGGTGTCATATCTCCTTTAGTTGGTCAGAAGTCTCCTGAACATGTCTCTGAAAATTTAGAAATTATGAAAATAAACCCAATGTCTGAATCTGAATTACTCGATTTGGTAAAAAAACTCACTTCCTGATGGTTTAATCAATAATGATTAATGCAAATTTAATAAGAGCCATTTTGTAACGGATTTTTACTTAGTATGGCAAGCAGAATTTATGATTATGATAAAATATGTGAAAAAATCAAGGCTTTAGATTCTAAAATTAGATTTGCTGGAGTGATTAATGAAAGAGGTAGGCTTGTAGCTGGTGGAATGAAGGAAGGAGTTGAACCTCTAGAAAGTGAGAAAGATGATGAAATGCTTTTCATGGAACTTGCATTGCGGGTAAAAATGCGAAAAGAATTTGATAAACAGTTAGGACTTGTAAATTTTGCATTAGCTTCTAGAGAAAGAGCTTTGGCTGTCAGCTTTTTGATAAATGAGGATATTTTGTATGTTGCAGCAGAGCCAGATGCTGATTACTGTAACCTTCCTAAAAAAATCAAAGAAATAATTCTTAATCACTAATTTCAAAAAATTATTTCAGTAATCAACCGTATCTATAAATACAATTAACTCTGTGACAATTTGTGCCAATAGATCCAGTTTGTGGTATAGAGCTTGAAGAAGATTTAGCTTTAGAACATGAACATGATGGTAAGAAATATTTTTTCTGCTGTAATGGCTGTAGGAGAATTTTCATTAAAAAGCCACGCAAATGGAAGAAAAAAAATTAGATGGGAAATGCCCCGCACATTCTACAAAACTTAGATTTTTCCTTTATGCTGTGTTTGCAATATGGACATTGTAATTCAGTATGGTGTCTATTTTCAGGTTTTTCAAAGAATTTTCTATATATTTCATAATAGTGAAGAGCTTCTTTACTTCTTATAATTACACCATCTTTCTCTTCAATATTTTTTTTCTTTTCTTCAAATACAGTGTCTGGAATTATGGAATCAAATAAATCAGTTAACCCATTTGTTCCAGAACCATCTTGCATTGGTGATTTTTCTCTCCATGTAATTTGGGATGGTATTTTATTCTCAAAGGTTTTTCTTAGTATCCATTTACCATATATGACATTATTATGAGAATTTACTAGTAATTTTGTAGGGATATTTTTTGCAAATTCTATTATTTTCTCATTCGTAAATGGTGATTCTACTTTGATTTCTAGTGCATCGCCTATTTTTTTTGCAGGAAAATGCATTATCTTGCGAATTCTGGTTAACTCTTCCTTTAATTCAGACTCTGACTTTTGTTTTAAAAAATTGTAGCCTGCAAAGATTTCATCTGCCCCATCACCAGTTATCACTCCTTTTTTTCCTTCTTTTTTAATAGCATTCATTACAAGATACATTACCACATTATTTCTGATTTCTATGTCATTGAAATTTTCTAAAATTTTTATAGTTTCATCTATGCCTGAAATAATTTCAGGGGTTGGTGCCTTGAACAATTGTAATGGTATTTCAAATTTTTTTGATACTAGTTGACAATATGTAAGATCTGTTGCTACAAAATCTTCTGCTATTATAGTGATCCCATTGGGTTTTTTTTCTTGTAAAAAATAAGCTATAATAGTGCTGTCTAATCCGCCCGACAGTGCTATGGTATCCGAATTACAATCATGACATGCATCTTTTAGCAGACTGTACAACTGTTTTTCCAAATCAGTCAACGCATTGGAGAACTATTGTCAATCTAAAATAGATTCGGCTTTGATTCAAAAAAATTAGGCTAAACAAATTATTGGAAACTTTAAATCCTTTACAGCTTATTTTTTAATATAATGCTACTACCAGCAGAAATTGAATCTAAAACATTGATTCCTGCATTAAGAGCAATTTTAGCAAAAAAATTAGCAGTTGATCATAAAATTCGTGAAGATGAAATATCAAAAATGTTAGGTGTAACACAAGCTGCAGTTAGCAATTACATTCGTGGTACACGAGGTGATCCTGCATTAATTGAAAAACTCCTTGCAGAAGAACAAGTGACAAAAATGCTCAACGACCTAAGCGATGATCTAGCTTCTGATATGGCATATACTCCGTCTAGCCTTTCAAAATTCATTGGATTATGTAACTACATAAAATCAAGCTTGCTTATTTGTGAGATTCATCATAATTTAGAATCTGAAATAGATGAACAAATCTGTAAAGAATGTGAAAATATGTTACTCAAAGGCCCTGGAAGCGTTTATTAGATTTTTATCAAAATAATTTTTATTGTCGAAATCATTCTCCCGACTCCTTGCGGTATATCGCTGTCTAATGTAATATTTTGAATTTTCGAATTACCTTTCATCATTTTTTCTGTTAGAATGTTTGCAACAGCTACTGCATTTGGTATAGAATTACCTCTTGCATTTAGTATTACCTTTCCTTTATTTCCTAGCAATGAAAGAACATTTACAGCAACTTGCATTACTGGGGCGTTTCGTATATTCACCACAGTTCCTTCTGCTGTTTCTGTGATCTGCTCTTGATCATGCCGGCTCTTATTGTCGTCCATGAGCATTGATTCAAAACTTGGCGATTTTTTGTTCTATTAAGTTTTATCGACGATTGGTTCTTTATTCGAAATAATCAATTGGGATATTTTGAAAATCTCCATTTGGCAATACCCTTCTAATAACAATTGGTATTACTCTTTGTTCTAATTCTTCCATTGCAATGTCTAGAGATGTCCTTGCAGTTTCTGGAATTGATATGAATGGAGGCGCTCCCATAGATAATTGAAGTGCACGTGCGCCCATAATTCTAGCTTTCTCAAATCTTGTCAAAGTAGGTGGCCCGATTGTAATCTTTCCTTTTTCACAGGGTATCTCTTCTGGAGAATGCTCTTCTACAGTATCTATTACTTCTCTACTTTCGATTTCTTTGAGTTTTTTTTCTAAATCCTCTTTTTGTCTTCTGAGAACAATGTTATATGCTTCCAAATCTACTGATTTTTCTTTACTTTTCATCCTTTTAAAAATCCATTTACATTTTTTATTCTCTCCAAAGCTATTTCCGGAAAGAATTTTAATTTCTCT
>JAWVZS010000069.1:0-6266 GCA_033722055.1 Nitrosopumilaceae archaeon | reverse complement strand
TACAATTGGATTTAGTGGATGGGCACAATCAAAATTTCCTTTTGGAAGACGTTCTGATTATTCCATTCCATTAAGTGATCATTGTGATTTCAATGAATTAATTGAAATTGTAAAACAATCCGAAGCAGAACAAATCTATACAATTCATGGATTTGTAGATGAATTTGCTTCTTATCTTAGAACTCTTGGTTTTAATGCACAACCATTACGGGAATCGTCTTTAGATGATTTTATTTAATAAATTTTCTACAGTCACAATCTGATACAAGACATGTTGCATTATTCCTCATATGATCATGAGAAAAATGCTTACAATTTTCATTTTTACATATTCTTCTTTGGGCTTCTCTTGTAACTACTGCTTGTGCTATGGCATTTGCTTCTTTTTTTGAATATCCTTTTTTGTCCATGTAAAAATGAACTACTTTGTTGTATAGCATGTCTGGTTTAAACTGCTTTTCTAACATTATTTTCCACCTTGTGATGGTATAGAATGCAATGTTATTGTAGCCCGAATTTTTGGAATTTTTCTAATTTTATTAGTAATTAGTTTATCTATACTATCTTTTGTCTCTGATTCAATTTTACAAAAAATATCATAAATTCCATATGTACCTCTTACTTCTTTTACATCAGGGATTTGCATTATTTCTTTTATGATATTTACTTCTGCACCTAAATCACACTGAATTAAGATGTAGACTGTTTCCATTACTAGCCTCTAACACTTCCTCTCCTATAATTTGAACCATCATGACACCCACAATTGCAGAATGGGTCTTTACATTTTGAATTTATTTTTCTATTCATATTATACAATAGTAATTTCTAATATTTGAAAATGTCAAAATTTTACTTTTATTTCATTTAATTTTTTAATAATTTTTTAATTAATATTTGAAATAATGCTTGTTTTTCAAACAAACATTAAGTCCAATTATAGCAAAATTATTCCAATATCCATTAGATTTGTGTGTGTATATCCAGTTTTAATCAAACCTCCTTGTTTTTGAAAAAATGAATTAGAGTTGCTGTTTTTTAGATATTTTTTAGTCTCAGATGTGTCTATTTTTCTATTTTCTGTAATTGCCCCTGCAAAATTTGTATTTCCATCTATTCCATCTGTCCCAACTGAGGCAATGATTATTTTTTTTAATTTTTGTGAATTTTGCAATAGTCTTAAAACTAATTCCTGATTACGTCCTCCCTTTCCCTTCCCTATTACTTGGACGGTTGTTTCTCCACCAAATATCAAACAACTTTTTTCTTTTTGAGGAATCTCTTTACGAATTTTATTTACAGCTTCTTTAATGTCTCCAAAAATTTGAATAGATTTAACATTATATCCCAAAGATTCTGCTTTTGTTTTCATTGCTTTCATACATGTAAAATTGTTGGCAATAATCTGATTTGGAATTATTGATTTTTTTGGTGTTTCTGAAATATTTCCGTTTATTCCATCTTTTATTCTATTAATTACATCTACTGGTATTTTCTTTTCTAGCTTGTATTTTTTAATTATTAGAAGTGCATCCTCAAAAGTAGTATTATCATAGTATGTAGTTCCAGATGCAATTGCTGAAAGATCATCTCCTTCTACGTCGGATAATACTAAAGACAAACCCTCACAATTTAGATTTTCTACTAATCTTCCACCTTTGATTTTAGATAGGTGTTTTCTAATGCAATTAAATTCCTGAATTGTTGCACCTGATCTTAATAATAGTTCAGTTACGTGAATCTTGTCTGAAAGTGTAATTGAATCTGGTAATGCAAGTAATGCTGATCCTCCTCCTGAGACTAAAAAAATTACAAGTTCATCTTTTTTTCTATTTTTTAGAAATTTTGTAACTGTTTTGGCTGCCTTTACACTATCTTGATCAGGTTTGGGATGACCTGAATTAAAAATCTGAAATTTTTTACTTTTAATTATTGATTTTGAACCTTTTGGTATTACTATAATTCCACTTTTTATTGGAATTATAGCGTTTACTACTCTTGTCATAGAATCTGCTGACTTTCCAAATGCAACAGTATGTACAGAAGAATATTTTGTCAAGTCAAATTTCTGATCATGAATTTCAATTTTGTTCGGTTTTACGTATTTTGGAATAGATTTTTGTGGATCAGCTGCTTTGAGACCCTCTTCTAAGATCGTTAAAGCATCTCTGTGTTTTCTTGTCTTTGATAATTCTTTGAAATCTTGAATAATCATTTGTTAAAGCCATTTTTCATTTGTAAGATATAATAATAATCACTGCATGTTTGTATTTATGGAAACATTACGCATTCCCAAGATTATACATTTTGGAGAAAATGCACTAGGTCAAGCAGAATATCCTAAAAATGCTCTAGTAGTTACTACTGCTCCACCAGAATTATCTGGAAAGTGGCTAGATCGAATGGGCATTGAGGATTATGAATTGTTTGACAAAGTAAAACCTGAGCCATCAATTGATGATGTCAATGCAGTAATTTCAGAATACAAAGACAAGAACCCCTCTGTCCTAATTGGTTTGGGCGGTGGTAGCTCAATGGATGTGGTAAAATATGCCGCACCGGAATTGGGTAAAGAAAAAATTCTCATCCCCACAACATTTGGAACTGGAGCTGAAATGACAACATACTGTGTTTTGAAATTTGATGGAAAAAAGAAACTACTTCGCGAGGATAGGTTTTTGGCAGATATGGCAGTAGTTGACTCCTATTTTATGGAGGGAACTCCTCAACAAATCGTCAATAACTCAGTTTGTGATGCATTAGCACAAGCATCTGAAGGCTATGATAGCAAAAAAGGTAATGACTTTACTAGAATGTTATGTAAGAAAGCTTTTGATGTTTTGCATGATGCAGTAATGAATGATAAACCAGAAAACTATCCTTATGGGTCTATGATCTCTGGAATGGGATTTGGAAACTGTTCTACCACACTTGGTCACGCATTGTCTTATGTGTTTTCAAATGAAGGTGTACCTCATGGATACTCTTTGTCTTCATGCACAACAGTAGCACACAGATTCAACAAATCTATCTTCTATGAGAGATTCAAAGAATGTATGGAAAAATTAGGCTTTGATAAACTAGACCTCAAGGCAGATGTTTCTGAAGCAGCAGACGTTGTTATGACTGATAAAGGACATTTAGATCCTAATCCGATCCCCGTGTCTAAAGAAGACGTCATAAAATGTCTTGAAGACATCAAATCAGGTAATTTGTAAAAAATTCAAACATTTTTTACTTTTTTTCTATTTTCTTGCTAAAAATTCGTACTCCGTCTTTTAGCCTAAACTTATTTATGCTTAGATTCTATCGAGATCTATAGATGACAGAAAAGAAACTCAAATTTGGTATTCAAAATGGATTAAACGTTGCAAGAGCAGGATACACAGAAGACCAGATTCTTACTGCTTGCATGCTTGCAGACAAAACAGGTTATGATTCAATTTTCTATATGGATCACACCAATGTTCCTCAGTGGAAAAATGCAATTGTATTGGACCCTTGGGTTATGTTATCTGCAATTGCTGCAGTCACTAACAATGTAGAATTGGGAACTTGTGTTACTGATGCAATTAGAAGACATCCGTCAAACATTGCTCTTGCATCAATTACATTGGATAGGGTTTCAAAAGGACGTGCCATTTTAGGAATTGGTGCTGGTGAAGCACAAAACTTGAAAGAGTTTTGCATACCTTTTGAAAAACCAGTTAGCAAATGGGAGGAACAAATTGAAGTCATTCATACTTTGTACAAATCGACTCCTGATAACACTGTAGATTATGATGGCAAGTATTACAAATTAGAAGGAGCATGTCTACAAGCACCGCCTATTAGAAAACCACGACCTCCAACTTACATGGCCGCAGGAGGTAAACGTACTTTATGGCTTACAGGAAAATTAGGTGATGGTTGGTTGCCAATTGGTTACACGCCAGAACTTTTTGAAGATCATTCAAAACAAATTCAAAAGTCAATGGATGAAAATAATAGAACCCAAGATGAAAAAGAAAATTTCCAAAACGCACTAGATATTGACGTGTATTTTTCAGATGATGCTGAAGAATCATGGGCAAGAATGAAAGAAGCAGTGAAGGTTAGCTTGTTCAAACCTGAAATTCTAAGAGTACATGGATTAAAAGAAATTGAAGGATTTGACTTTAGAAAATACTTTACAGAATATTCAATGTCAAACCAAGACTGGATTGTAAAGATGAGAGAAGCTGCAACAAAAATTCCAGATACCGTGGCTCGCTCTTCTACTGCTGTGGGTACTCCTGATGATGTAATCCCAACATTTGAGAGATTCATGAAAGCTGGTGTAAATCACTTTGTCATTAGATTCTGGGGTAAGAATTACTTTGGCTCAATTGACAAGTTTGCCACTCACGTCATCCCATATCTAAAAGAACAGGCTGAAAAATAGAAGTATTTTCTGCATACATACAGAAAATAATTTACCTTAGATTGGAATCTGAATAACATGGATGATGATTTGACTGAAGCATTAGATGAGTGTCTTAGAATCTTAGATGAGAATGTAGATGTGCTGTCTGATATTGAAATGGACTTGGAGGAAGAAAAGGAAGATCAAATCCAGCCTGACATGCAACTTCACAATCTCTATGACATGGCCGAGGATGTTTCAACATTATCCAAACTGAGAGCTGCTGAAGCCCGATTTATGAGAAGACAGTCTGAAGATTAGCTGGCGTTTTGCTCATCCCATTCTTTTAACCATCTTTTATAAAATAAATCAGAAAAATGATTTCGTATCTTTTCAATCTCTCTTTCTATTTCTTTTGTTTCATTGTATAGTACAGTTTGCTCAGTTAGAGTTAGGTCTTGTTTCATTTGTTCTTTATTTTTAATCTCCTTTAGTCTTAACTTCTTGTATACTTCAATTAACTTTTTTTCAGAGTTTGAAAGATTTACCAACAAGAAAATACTTGCTAAGAACTATTTTAGGACTTTATTTTCTCTTATTTCTGTAAATATAGTATCTAGCAAATCCCACTGTGCAAGACTTCGATCTTCAAAAAACCTCATAATGTTTTTTGTTATACTTTGTTCTGTTTGTAATTCTGCCATAATTCACTGTATATTTAATAACAAAATAAGCAGTAAAGGTCAAAACTTTTGGCGATCAAAATTATTTTTTTACAAAATACAGTCATGATTTATACTTCTAAATTAAAAACCAAAATCAAATGAAGCTATTAGGACGTTTAGAAATAAAATCTTATGATAAAATTAAAGAATTTTTATCCGAAGAACATGTTGGAAGAATCGCCAGTATTGATGAAAATGGCTATCCTCAAATAATTCCAATGAATTTTGCTTTTGTAAATGATGCAGTATACATGCATTCATACCCAAAGGGTGAAAAATTAGATAATATTTTACGAAACGGCAAAGTCGGATTTGAAGTCGACAGAGAACTTGAATTTCTACCGTCTTATTTTTCTCATCCTACTGATGCATCCCAAGCAGATACACTTTACATTAGTGTTGTAATAAAAGGCAAGGCAACCATTGTAAGTGATGATAAAGAAAAGGTAGTTGGTCTTAATGGGTTGATGAAAAAGTATCAGCCAGAAGGTGGATACGAGCCTGTCAGAACTAATGACTTAGTTTTAGATGAAGTCGCTGTAATTAAGATCATTCCAGATTCAATCCATGGAAAATACAAAATTGGTCAACATATGAGGTCTGACTCTAGAAAAATTTTAGCTGAAAAAATTCTTCAAAGAAATTCCCCTACTGCAATTAATACACTAAAAACCATGGGATTTGAGGTTACAGACGACGGATTAAAAATGGTGGATGAGCCTGTTTGGTAATTTAATTATGATTGACATTTTTTTGTTTTATGTAAACTTGATAGACAACAGTCAATAGAACAACAATCACTAGCTCTATTTTCAAAATTACTGCCACACACTTTACATGTCTTTATCATATAGTATTTGCGCTTTTTTTCATTATAAAGAAATAATACATATTTTATCTAGTGCCAACTTGACTTTGGATTTCTTAATTTACAATCGTTAGCTATAAGTTCAGTTTTAGATTATCGTAATTGTTGCAACAATTACAAAGATTTGAGCTAGTATCTGAATATGGCCCTACAGGTGATCAGCCAGAAGCCATTGATTCGCTTGTAAAGGGTGTGAAAAAAGGCAAAATTCAAACTTTGCTAGGTGTGACTGGAAGTGGAAAAACTTTTTCAGTTGCAAATGTGATTGCTAGAACTGGTAAAAACACCC